>NZ_JBDGDM010000058.1:0-27620 GCF_040908885.1 Ruminococcus sp. RTP21358st1_G6_RTP21358_211008 | reverse complement strand
TTTTCCTGATGTATTTTGGGTAAATTGTTCCCAAGCATTATCGCAATCGTCAGCTGCAAATTTTGACGTTTTGCCATTTTGTAGGATAAAAAGAAGAATTCATGCTAAAGGGCACCCAAGCGGTGTCTTTTATTATGAATTTTTCCAAAAAAGAAAAGGAGGGAGGCAGTGTGCGCTTTGAAAAAGAAGTATCCATATTTGCCAAGAATGCCATCCTAAAAAGGTTTCAGGCAAATGAAACAAATTTATCCATAGTGCAGGGAAAGATATCCGCTATAATATCCGAGGACGAAATTACAGAACTGCAGTCTGGGCGCATTACGATGTATTCCAAACTGGGAGAAGTAGAGCAGACGGCCAGCGGTGTAAGTTCTAAGTTTTCAGAGTTCAAAACAGATTATGATAAGGCTCAGGAAGAGTATAAAAAATTCAAGACAAATACATCTGAATACATTCAAACTGCCGGGCGGTTCCAAAGTACAGTTGAATCCTATATGGGCACCAATGATGAAAAGGTGAACAATATAAAAACCACAGCCAGTCAAACCGAGGAAAAATTCACCTGGCTTGTTGAGTCAGGTGAATCCAGTACAAATTTTATTCTGACTGATCGCGTTACGGAATTGATTACCGAAAGTCTTGTGATTAAGAACAAAGATGGTAAAAAAACAATTATATCCGGCGGCAGGATGGATATAGATGAAATCTTTGCGCAGGACATTACAGCATCCGGTTCAATTACAGGAGCTACGCTGAAAGGTGGAAAAATATCCGGATCTGATATTGTGGCAAACACAATGACAGCAAATGAATCCTATTCTATTTACAATGGTAATAGCAGCCAGAAAATATTATACTTTGACGGAACATCCATAAAACTTGGAAAAATGGGAACCGGAACATCTATACAAAGTGGTGCCGGGTTCGAGTTTTTCGATAAAACAATCACGATGTATGGTAGTCTGAGTTTATACAGTGGAGATATTACCACTCCTGGCAAAGTACAGGGAAAAACAATAACTGCGACTGCAGATATAAATACCGATACCATATATGCATCTAATTGGTTTAGATCGCGTGGTAATACAGGATGGTATAGCGAGGATTATGGTGGTGGCTGGTATATGGCTGATTCCGATTGGATTCGGGCATATAACGGGAAAGGTATAACCACCACTGGCAATATGTCCATTGGAGGTTATATTCAGAGTAATAACATAATAAATACAACCTACGAGTATCAGTCCAATAGAGGATCAGTAGACTGGCGCTTTGGCGCTGCAACAAGTACAGGTGATGAAAATTTCTTCAGCTTTTATAACGCTAACAATGGAATAATCCCACTAGCAGTTGACGGAAATTTTGGAAACATTTACGTTGGGTATAATGTGGGCGGTTCTGGTTCGAATACTGCGGTAGGAATATATCTCGGCGAGAAAGTAGCCGGAAACAGAGCTTTTATTTATCACGGAGATTCGTACGCCGGATCAATTTGGATTCAAACCAGACTTGATGGATCGTGGAAATGGTTTAGTCTCGGAAGGGTATGCAGTACAGCTCTTTCTGATATTCGACTAAAAGGTGACATAAAAGACACCGAAGTAGAAGACGCCACAAAAGTAATAGAATCAATGAAAATTCGTTCATTCGAGCGAAAAGATTCCCATAAGAAATACAAGATTGGCTTTATAGCAGATGAGCTTGAACAGCTTGATCCTAATCTTGTCGATGGTGGCGGAGTACTTGACGGACACCCATATTATAAATCTGTCAATAATTTACAGATGATTGCGTATGTTGTAAAAGCAATGCAAGAACTTAATCTCAGAGTGGATAAAATGGAGAAAATGCAAAATTTCAAAGAAAACTAAATGGAGGAATATAAAATGGAGATTAGAGCGAGACCGTAACCGGTCTTATTTTTTTACAAAACTGTGCCGGCCGGGTGCTGGGGAAAGGATATACATGGAGGTTTTACAATTCATACAGACACATTGGATTGAATGGCTTTTTGCAATTATCACAGCATTGCTTGGAGCTGGCTACAAAAATATTTCTACCAGATTAAGAGCAGAACAGAAAAAGAACAATGCTATTGCAGAAGGCGTTCAGTCTCTTTTAAGAGAGAGTATTGTAAATAACTATAACAAATATACGGACAGAGAATATTGTCCGATATATGCAAAAGAGTCAATCAAAAAGGTTTACAGTGCATATCATAATCTAGGTGGAAATGATGTTGCAACAGAACTATATAATAAGATCCTGGCTATGCCAGAGGAGAAAAAGGAGAACATTCATGGACATTAACTTTTTATTTGATTACATTAACCCTATTATCTTAGGAATTTGCCTTATGGTCGGTTTCGTATTAAAAACAGCTTTTGATAAATTTCCAAACAAGTACATACCGTTAGTAGCGTTATGTATGGGAACTATTATTGCCATACTGATTAACCTTCAGTCTGGAATTAATGCAGAGGTGATCCTGGGAGGAATGATCAGTGGGCTTGCGTCTACAGGCTTATATGAATTGTTACGCAACATGCTTAATAAAGATGGTAAAAAGGACGAGGGCGAGTGATCACCCTCCCTTTTTGAAAGGAGAATTTCAACATGAAATATTTTATCTGTGTAGGTCACGCAAACTATGGCGGTGGTGTCATCTCATCTGCAGATGGCACCAGCAAGGGTGGCGTAAACGAATACAAGTATAACAAGGAACTGGCACCTTATGTGTGCAAATGGCTTAAGGCAGCAGGTCATGAGGCAACCTTGTGTATTGCTCCAGAAGGTCAGCTGCATTCCCTGAATGATGAAATCAAGTATTTCATTGAAGAAGAGAATAAACAGAACTATGATCTGTCCGTCCAGCTTCACCTAAATGCCTTTAATGGTTCTGCCTATGGCTGCGAAGCATACTGCTATAATGTAAACGGTCTTCCGGAAGCCCAGCGGATCAGCGCAAAACTTGGTACTGTCTGGCATGACAGAGGAGCTGAAGAACGTCCAGGTTTGTACTGGACCAGAAAGACCAAGGCAAAAGCTGTCCTGGTAGAATCTTTCTTCTGTGATAACAAGGACGATTATGCCAAAGCGAAAAAACTTGGCATGGACGCTCACGGTAAGCTGATCGCAGAGGGCATTCTGGGAAAAACAATCACAATTGCGCCGGCGCAACCAAAAGCAAAGTATTACATTCAGGCAGGAGCCTATGGGACAAAAGAAAATGCAGATGTAATGGTGAAAGCGCTTAAGCAAAAAGGATTTTCAGCAAGTATCCGCAAAGTATCCGGTTCTGTCCCATACCGTGTCCAGGTTGGTACCTACAGAACAAAGAAGGCTGCCAACAAAGTGGTGAAGAAGCTGAAGGCAGCAGGATTCACAGTCCTGTTGAAGAAACTGTGATGTCGAAATCTGTCGCACTATCTCGCACGATAAAACTCGACAGATGAGAAAGAATCTGGTACATTAAATATATCCCTTAGATATGAGAAAAGCCCTTGCTTTCCTGCAGCTGCCCGCAGAAAAGCAAGGGCTTTTCTTCTTATTTTAATATAGCGAAAACAGAGTGAGGTAACATACGAAGAGATATGTAACATATGAGTAACTAACAAAAGCTATAATAATGCTGTAAAATAAAGGCTTACAGTTTCTGTTGAGGAAGCTGCTAAGGCTGGTAAGTTCTAATAATTGAATAAACTATAATTGCTATGTAGCAATGAAATTGGGCATTCTGTACAAAATACAGGGTGCTCATTTTTTATCCGCAAAGTCAACACGCAGACCCTGCCCACGTCCTGTTCACATAAGTAATTCCGTATGGGCAAAATGTGGGTGAAATTCTGAATGCATAATATATAATGTGGGTGCTAAAATTTGACTTCTACTCACAGAAATTTTCACAAACCCATCAAATCTCCCTCACAATTTCATCACAGATTCCAGGTATATTAATAATCAAACAAAGGCGATAACCTTTTTAATCGTATAGATCATATTTTCTTTTTCATACTTGCCAGGACTTTTTGATAAGTCCTGGCCCTCCTTTTTTTCTGGGGCAAAATCAGCCCGACAGATTCCATTGACGAAAACATAATTCTATGGTAAAACTTTACTATGCCAATACATTACAGGAGGTTGACCCGAAATGGCAAAAGAAGCAAAGACAAATGCAATGCGAATGCTGGACAGACAGAAGGTAAAGTATGAAACACTTGCTTATGAATGTGATGAATTTATTGATGGAATCCATTGTGCGGATATTACAGGAGCACCTTATGAGCAGTCCTTTAAAACGCTTGTGATGGAAGGGAAAAGCGGCGGATATTATGTATTTGTAGTTCCGATTGAGAAAGAAGTGGATCGTAAGGCAGCTGCCAAAGCAGTAGGAGAGAAGGCAGTTGATATGATCCATGTGAAAGATATTACGAAGATCACAGGCTATGTTCGCGGTGGCTGCAGCCCTATTGGAATGAAGAAACCTTTTCCCACGGTTTTTGATGCTTCGGCAGGAAATTTTCAGGAAATTTATGTAAGCGGGGGGAGAATCGGCCTGACCTTGAAAGTGCCGGTAGCGGATCTTCTGAAAGTGACAGGCGGCAAACTGGCTGCAATCACAGCAGAAGAGTAAGAAACATATATTTTACAGAAAACAAAGCGAAATATGCTAAAATATTTATAAAGAAAACACTGCATGCTGCTATATGTCAAATGCCTTTTTCAAACACACTCTGGCACAGTCGGCAGTGCGAATCAGAAACAAATGATAAAGTGTTCCTGATAAGGGTTCGGTAAGCAAAAGCCACCAGCAAATGTATAATATTAAGCTCGCCAGACGAGCAGCAAGGAGGATTTATGAGAGAAGGAAAGAAGTTTAAGAAACTATTGATCGGGGTCGCAGCGGCTGCTATGACCATGCTTTGTACCTTGCCGGTATCAGCGGCAACTAAATCGTTTAAACCGATCACAGTAAAAGCAGGCAGATGTATTCATTTATTGAATACCAATATTCAGTCAAATGCGATTACGAATTACAGTTACCGCATTCAGCCGCAGAGTTCCGGCACCAGATATGATATTGTATATGCATATGGCGGAGAAGCAGAAGCTTTGAAGGGCGCCAGAACAGATTCCGGCCAGATCATTAACAACACATACATTAAGAGCAGCACCTCTTCCAATCAGGGAATGATCGCCTGCCTTAAGGTTACATCAGGTTCTGTGAAGCTTAGCGTGAAAATTACCTCACCGAATGCTAAGAGCAAGCTTACAGCAGCATACCAGAGCTCCAGCCATAGTCCACTGAAGAACACAAGGACCATCAAGAAAGGTCAGTGGATCAAGATGACAAGAACCGGAAGCAATCTTTCTACTTTACCATTAATTGTTGCAGCTAAGAAGGGCGCTAACATTAATCGTAGATTGAATACAACCTCTTATGAAAATTACAGCTTCAAGTCCAAGTATGTGGCATTCAGACGCTACACCAATAAGAAGGGCGGCAAACTCTATAAGAGAAAATATCTGACTACCAATGGAAGAACCAAGTATCATTTTATGCTGATTCCACAGAGCTCTGCCGGAAGATCCTATACAGGTGTTCTGACCACGAAGAAAGGCAATGTGACGTATTACTATCCGTCTGATTATATTACGGTAAGCGGATATGCAGGAAACAGTAAATAAACCCTGAACTCTTTTTCAAATACGCTCTAGAAAAGTAAATAGCAATATCTACGAAAAGCTCCTCCTGTCAGTTGATTTGGCAGGAGGAGCTTTTTAAGAATGTGTTTGGAAAATCTGTGTCGTACATCTTGCGGAAAGACTTTTCAAACGCGTTTTAATTATCCTGAGCGTCTTCCTCAGTAATCTCAAAGACATGGCGCTTTTTAGCCATCTCATCACTTGCAAGATATTCGTCATAAGTAGTGATCTTGTCAATCATAGTACCATTTGGAAGAATTTCCATGATGCGGTTTGCAGTTGTCTGAACAAACTGATGATCATGAGAGGTGAAAAGAATTACCCCCGGGAACTTGATCAGACCATTGTTCAATGCAGTGATGGACTCCATGTCCAGATGGTTGGTAGGCTCATCCAGAATCAGGATGTTGGCACCGGAAATCATCATTTTGGAAAGAAGGCAGCGAACCTTCTCACCACCGGAAAGTACGCGGACACGTTTCACACCATCCTCACCAGGGAAGAGCATACGTCCAAGGAAACCACGTACATAAGTGGCATCCTTAATCTCAGAATACTGTGTCAGCCAGTCTGTGATCGTAAGATCGTTATCGAATTCCTGAGTATTGTCTTTGGGAAAATAAGCCTGGGTGGTAGTGATTCCCCATTTGTAATTACCTTCATCCGGTTCCATTTCTCCAGTGATGATCTTGAAGAAAGTAGTGATCGCCTGCTCATTGGCACCAACGAAAGCAACCTTGTCCTCACGTCCAAGAGTGAAGGAAATGTTATCCAGAACCTTCACGCCATCAATTGTTTTGGAAAGATTTTCGACCATGAGAACTTCATTTCCAATTTCACGGTTCGGGCGGAAATCAATGTATGGATATTTACGGCTGGAAGGACGCATGTCATCCAGCTGGATTTTCTCAAGGGCTCTCTTACGGGAGGTTGCCTGCTTGGACTTGGAAGCGTTAGCACTGAATCGGGAAATAAATTCCTGGAGCTCTTTGATCTTCTCTTCTTTTTTCTTATTTGCTTCTTTCATCTGCTTGATCAGAAGCTGGCTGGATTCATACCAGAAATCATAGTTACCAGCGTACAGCTGAATTTTGCCATAATCAATATCAGCAGTCTGTGTACAAACCTTGTTCAGGAAGTAACGGTCATGGGATACCACGATAACAGTATTATCAAAATTGATCAGGAATTCTTCAAGCCACTCAATCGCGGGAAGATCCAGATGGTTGGTAGGCTCATCCAGCAGCAGAATGTCAGGATTTCCGAAAAGTGCCTGTGCAAGAAGAACCTTGACCTTCATGCTACCGGTCAGGTCAGCCATCTGTGCATAGTGGAATTCAGTGTCAATTCCAAGACCGTTCAGAAGAGTAGCAGCATCGGATTCTGCTTCCCATCCGTTCATCTCTGCGAATTCACCTTCAAGCTCGCTGGCACGGATTCCGTCTTCGTCGGTAAAATCCTCCTTGGCGTAAATGGCTTCCTTCTCTTTCATGATCTCATAGAGACGAAGGTTACCCATAATTACAGTGTCGAGAACTGTATAGGCATCATATTTGAAGTGATCCTGCTGTAAAAAAGAGAGACGTTGTCCTGGTGTGATCACAATGTCGCCCTTGGTAGGCTCCAGCTGACCGGAAAGAATCTTCAGAAATGTAGATTTTCCTGCACCGTTGGCGCCAATAAGTCCGTAGCAGTTTCCTTCTGTAAATTTGATATTAACATCTTCGAAAAGAGCTTTCTTTCCAACTCGCAAAGTAATATTGTTTGCTGAAATCATATTTTCCTCCTATATTAAAACGTTATCCTTATAAATACACATATAATGATAAGTATAGCCGATTTTCATTTTATCGTAAACTGGCAAATTTGCAACAATTATTTCTTGTTTAAAGGCTGTTTTACAGCAGAAACATGGAGAAAACTTATAAAACCCAAAAACCTTAGACTTTACAAAAAAAAAAGCCGCTGTTATAATGGCTGAATATAATGCCAGAATGAATAAAAGCACCGGAAGTTTTTTCTAAAAGGTGGTGTACGGTGCTGCTTCCCTGGCATTCAACTGGAGGAAAAATTATGCCGAAGAAACAGATATATCTTACCGGTTTTATGGGAACCGGTAAAAGTATGATCCTGAATTGCCTGCATGAGGTATGCGGTTTTGACAAAATTGAGATGGATGAGCAGATTGTTCAGGAACAGGGAATGAGCATTCCAGAAATTTTTGAAAAAAAAGGGGAAGAATATTTTCGGAATCTGGAGACCGAACTTGTAAAAAAAATTTCTGCCATGGATAATATCGTAGTATCGTGTGGCGGAGGAACTGTAATGCGTCAGTGCAATGTAGATGAGATGAAGAAGAATGGAACGATTGTTCTTTTGACAGCAGAACCAGAGACTGTTTACGAAAGAGTGAAAGGCAGCCACAACAGACCTCTTCTGGAAAAAAATATGAATCCGGAATACATAAAAGAATTGATGGAGGCAAGGCGTCCCAAGTATGAAGCTGCTGCAGACTTTGTTATAAAAACAGACAATCGGACAGCGGAAGAAATCTGCCTGGAAATAAATAAACGTCTAAAAACAGTCGATAACTAAAAATAGTGTGAAATTAATGTTAAAAAAATTAAAAAACTATTGAAATAGAAGTTGAAAATTGCTATAATTTGAACATACTGGGAGGAGAAGAGAAGAAAAGGGACATAATATAAGAATCAGTATGATTTGTGTCCAGTAAGGAGAAGGTACAGACATGTTTATTACAAGAGAGTGCGATTACGCAGCAAGAGTTCTTCGGGCACTGTTAGGGGAAACTCGCCTTAGCGTTAATGAAATCTGCGAGAAGGAATCCATTACCGCTCCCTTTGCCTATAAGATACTAAAGAAACTTCAGAAAGCCGGTATTGTGAAAGGATATCGCGGAGTCCATGGTGGATATGCCATGAATAAATCACTTGGTGAACTGACTCTGTTTGACGTATATAAGGCTATTGACCCGGATTTGTTCATTATAGAATGTATGGCTTCAGGTTATGAGTGTCCAACAGATGGAAAAGGAGATCATCTTCCTTGCTACATGCACAGAGAACTCTGTGAGATTCAGCAGGGGGTGTGGGAAATGCTTAAGAGAAAATCCCTTCAGGAAGTTCTCATGCCGGAAATGTAATATGCTAAAAAGCTGGTCAGACTCCATAAAGGAGTATCTGGCTGGCTTTTTTTATGCTTACTGGTAATCTTTGTATGTGATAATATACAAAAATCAAAATAGACATCATTGGAAGATTATGCTATAATGTCATATGGACTTTTAGACACATTGTGTCTAGAAATATTATTTTCATCATACCTTTAAGGAGGAAAAACAAACTATGGCAAGAAAGATGAAAACCATGGATGGTAACCATGCAGCCGCTCATGCATCATACGCTTTTTCTGATGTAGCTGCAATTTACCCGATCACCCCTTCATCTGTTATGGCTGAGGCTACAGACGAGTGGGCAACCCAGGGAAGAAAGAACATCTTTGGACAGGAAGTACAGGTAACAGAGATGCAGTCTGAGGCTGGTGCTGCTGGTGCAGTACACGGATCTCTTGCAGCTGGTGCCCTTACTACTACCTATACAGCATCCCAGGGTCTGTTACTGATGATCCCGAACCTTTACAAGATCGCTGGTGAGCAGCTTCCGGGTGTATTCAACGTATCCGCTCGTGCACTTGCTTCCCACGCACTTTCCATTTTCGGAGATCATTCCGATGTTATGGCCTGTCGTCAGACTGGTTGCGCAATGCTGTGTGAGTCTTCCGTACAGGAAGTTATGGACCTTACTCCGGTAGCACATCTTGCAGCAATCAAGGGAAAAGTTCCGTTCATTAACTTCTTCGACGGATTCCGTACATCTCACGAGATCCAGAAGATTGAGACATGGGACTATGAAGACCTGAAAGATATGGCAGATATGGACGCTATTCAGGCATTCCGTGATCACGCACTGAATCCGAACCATCCATGTCAGAGAGGCTCCGCTCAGAACCCGGATATCTTCTTCCAGGCAAGAGAGGCATGTAACCCATACTACGATGCTCTTCCGGCAGTCGTACAGGAGTACATGGACAAAGTTAACGCTAAGATCGGTACTGATTACAAGCTGTTCAACTACTATGGAGCAGCAGATGCAGAGCACGTTATCGTAGCTATGGGTTCTGTAAATGATACCATCGAGGAGACAATCGACTACTTAATGGCAGCTGGCAGAAAAGTTGGTGTTGTTAAAGTTCGTCTTTACAGACCATTCTGCGCACAGGCTCTTATCGATGCTATTCCTGAGACAGTTAAACAGATCACAGTTCTTGACAGAACAAAAGAGCCAGGAGCTCAGGGCGAGCCTCTGTATCTTGATGTTGTTGCTGCACTTAAGAACAGCAA
This sequence comes from Ruminococcus sp. RTP21358st1_G6_RTP21358_211008, assembly GCF_040908885.1. NCBI lineage: Bacteria > Bacillati > Bacillota > Clostridia > Eubacteriales > Oscillospiraceae > Ruminococcus > Ruminococcus sp. RTP21358st1_G6_RTP21358_211008. The sequence goes on along the minus strand of NZ_JBDGDM010000058.1, from coordinate 17,494 downwards.
ATTTGACGGCGTTAAGATCTTCACCGGACGTTACGGACTTGGTTCCAAGGACACAACACCGGCTCAGATCGTAGCTGTTTATGACAATACTGAGAAAGAGAAATTTACTCTTGGTATCGTTGATGATGTTACAAACCTTTCCCTTGAGACAGGCGCTCCGCTTGTAACTACTCCAGAGGGAACAACAAACTGTAAGTTCTGGGGACTTGGTGCTGATGGTACTGTAGGTGCTAACAAGAACTCCATCAAGATCATCGGTGACAATACAGATATGTACGCTCAGGCATACTTTGATTATGACTCCAAGAAGTCCGGTGGTGTTACAATGTCCCACCTTCGTTTTGGTAAGAAACCGATCAAATCTACCTACCTGATCCACAAAGCAAACTTTGTAGCATGCCACAATCCGTCCTATGTGAACAAATATAACATGGTACAGGAACTGGTTGACGGCGGTACATTCCTTCTGAACTGTGCATGGGATATGGAAGGTCTTGAGAAACATCTTCCAGGACAGGTTAAGGCATTCATCGCTAACCACGGTATCAAATTCTACACCATCGACGGTGTTAAGATCGGTATCGAGACTGGCATGGGACCAACACGTATCAATACAATCCTTCAGTCCGCATTCTTCAAACTTACCGGAATCATTCCGGAGGAGCAGGCTATCGAGCTTATGAAAGCTGCTGCGAAAGCAACATACGGACGTAAAGGTGATGATGTTGTTCAGAAGAACTGGGCAGCTATCGATGCTGGTGCTAAGCAGGTTGTTGAGATTCAGGTTCCAGAGAGCTGGAAAGATGCTGCAGACGAGGGTCTTCATATGACTCACGCTACAGAAGGACGTCAGGAAGTTGTTGATTTTGTTAACAACATCCAGGCTAAGGTTAATGCTCAGGAAGGTAATACACTGCCTGTATCTGCATTTAAAGATTATGTTGACGGTACTACACCATCCGGTGCTGCTGCATACGAGAAACGTGGTATCGCTGTAAATATCCCTGTATGGAATCCGGAGAACTGTATCCAGTGTAACAGATGTGCTTATGTCTGCCCGCACGCAGTTATCCGTCCGGTAGCTCTTACAGCTGAAGAGGCTGCAAATGCTCCAGAGGGAATCAAGACATTACCAATGACTGGTATGAAAGATGAGTATCAGTTCACAATGACTGTATCCGCTCTTGACTGTACAGGATGTGGTTCCTGTGCGAACGTCTGCCCAGGCAAGAAAGGTGCTAAGGCACTTGCTATGGAAAACCTTGAAGCAAACATGGGAGAGCAGAAATACTTCGATTACGGTGTAACTCTTCCGGTTAAAGAAGACGTTATCGCTAAATTCAAAGAGACAACTGTTAAGGGAAGCCAGTTCAAACAGCCGCTTCTTGAGTTCTCAGGAGCTTGTGCTGGATGTGGTGAGACACCTTACGCAAAACTGATCACCCAGCTGTTTGGTGACAGAATGTACATTGCAAACGCTACAGGATGCTCCTCTATCTGGGGTAACTCCTCACCTTCTACACCATATACCGTAAATGCTAAGGGACAGGGTCCTGCATGGGGCAACTCCTTATTTGAGGATAATGCTGAGTTCGGTTATGGTATGCTTCTTGCTCAGAAAGCTATCCGTGATGGCCTGAAAGCAAAAATTGAAGATGTTGTAGCTAACGGTGACAATGCAGACGTTAAAGCTGCTGGTCAGGAATGGCTGGATACTTTCGCATGCGGTGCTACCAACGGCGCAGCAACAGAGAAACTGGTTGCAGCTCTTGAGGCTTGCGGATGCGACAAAGCAAAAGACATTCTTACACAGAAAGACTTCCTTGCTAAGAAATCCCAGTGGATCTTCGGTGGTGACGGATGGGCTTACGATATCGGATTCGGTGGTGTTGACCATGTTCTCGCAAGCGGACGTGACATCAACGTTATGGTATTCGATACAGAGGTTTACTCCAACACAGGCGGACAGTCTTCCAAGTCTACACCTACAGGTGCGATCGCACAGTTCGCAGCTGGCGGTAAAGAGACCAAGAAGAAAGATATGGCTTCTATCGCAATGAGCTATGGTTATGTATATGTTGCTCAGATATCTATGGGAGCTGACTTCAACCAGGCTATCAAAGCAATTGCAGAGGCAGAGGCTTATCCGGGACCATCACTTATCATCGCATACGCTCCATGTATCAACCATGGTATCAAGAAAGGTATGTCAAAAGCTCAGACAGAGGAAGAGCTTGCTGTTAAGTGTGGATACTGGCACAACTTCCGCTTCAACCCAGCTGCTGAGGGAAGCAAGTTTAGCCTTGATTCCAAAGCACCGGATATGACAGATTATCAGGAATTCCTGAACGGTGAGGTTCGTTACAACTCCTTACAGCGTCAGAATCCAGAGAAAGCTGCCAGACTGTTCGCTAAGAACCAGTCCGAGGCTAAGGCAAGATACGAGTATCTGCAGAAGCTGATCACTCTGTACGGAACAGAGGAATAAGAATTACCCGCGGCAAGTCCGCATTATAAATATATAATATAAACATGTAATGTTTATTATGTCGTAGCGTAAAGTGAGCCTGCGATACTGCCTGAAAAGGGTGGTATCACAGGCTTTTCTTGTGTGGATTAAATTCTGGGTGGCTACGGTGACTGACGTAGGCGCAGCAGATGAAAAATCAGACAAGTCAATATGGCGGTTGCTTAATATTCGATGTACCCGATCGGTTCAGTTACTGTCAGAAGTGCTAGTGCAAATAGGAAAGCATTCACGTATAATGAAAATAACAAAAAACACGATAATAACAAGAAGGGAGATGTTTTTATGAACAAAAAAATGAGACTGTGGGTGGCTGGAACAGTTGGAGTCTTAATGACAGGCCTGATGAGCGTGAATGCTTATGCACTTGAAGAAAAGGATGTTATTGGAACCTGGTATGTAAATGAGCTTTCCATGGGTGGAGACATTTTGTTTCATCCAGGAGTAATGGGAATGGAAGTGACCGTGGATATTAAAGAAGGCGGTCAGATGGAAACCATAACGTCCTACAGTGGGGAAGAACCAGAGGCAGATCAATCAGAGTGGAAAATAGAAAATGATAAATTGTTGATGACTTATAGCGATCAAACGGTAGAATGTGAGTATGCTGATGGCAAAATAACGATAACTGCAGATGGAACGACAATGATCCTAAGCCAGGAAAAGGAAGAGTATGAGCCATATGTACCAGGCAAACCGGTGGAAAACCCGACCATGGAGGATTTCAAAGGAGAATGGATCTGCACTTTGATGGATGCATTTGGAATGCAGATGCCTGTCAATTCTGAACTGACCGGATTTGAGATGATGTTGTCTATTCAGGAAGATAAGTCTGAGCTTATCGTAATTGAAAGCGGAGAAGAGGGCAGAGCTGAACTCCAGGGAGAAATGGATGGAAATATTCTGGTATTGAAAACTGCAGCGGGAGATGAGGCTGGAACTATGCTTTTCAGTTGTGATACTATGAGGCTCAGTTTATTAGATGATGGAAAACTGTGTTTTGAACCGGAGTCTGATGGCAGTGAAGAAGAAACTTCTGAAACAGATGGGGAGGACTTCTCCGTAAAGACATATTTTGACAAAATAGATGTTGTAGAATAGTGTAAAATACTGCCGCACCAGAATTGCATGATTCTGGTGCGGCAGAAAAGAAAGGAAAGCTATGGGATTATTTGATAAGAAAATCTGTGATATCTGCGGAGAAAAAATAGGTTTACTGGGGAATCGAAAATTAGATGACGGAAATCTATGTAAAAACTGTGCCAAAAAATTATCACCATGGTTTGAGGAACGGCGGCACAGTACGGTAGAGGATATAAAACGTCAATTGGAATATCGTGAAAATAACAAAAAGGCAGTAATGGATTTTGGCATAACCCGTCAGATCAGTACCAGAAATTATACTGTTTTCATTGATGATCATAAGAGAAATTTTACTGTTGCACGAAAACTGGATGTCAATGAAAATCCGGATATAGTTCCTTTATCCGCTATTGTACAGTGTAGAGTAGAGGTGGATCGACAACAGATTGAGAAAACCTATACAAAGGATGGAAAGACAGTAAGCTATCAGCCGCCAATATATGACTATGAGTTTGATTATACTATGCGCATTAAGGTTAACACTCCCTGGTTTGACGATATGGATTTTCGTCTGAATACTTTTTCCATAAGCAGTGAAAAGAGAGGAGAATTGATGGAAGTGGAGCAGACTGGACATCAGATCATTGCGGCTTTGACACAAAATGATGCCGGAATACAGCCTGGAACGAGCATGAACACAGGGATGCAGCCTGGAATGAGCATGAACGCAGGAATGCGTCCTGGAATGAACATGAACCCAGGAATGCAACCTGATAGCGGATCGTGGAGATGCCAGTGTGGTGCAGAGAATGTGGGAAGGTTTTGCGAATATTGTGGTCAGCCAAGACCGTTTTAAGTAATGACAAACAGAGTGGACATGATTGTTCACTCTGTTCGTGATAATAGGGTTATTGTTCATTCTAAACCAGTGACCAATAATCGGAAAACTCTGAAAATTGACAGTTTCTCTAAAAACTATATAATAAAACAGAGTTTTATAGTATACTTGTTATAAAAGTATACAATGAGAGAGGAATTTTCATGACATATAATAAAAAGAGGATGTTGTCGTATGGAGTAATTCTGATAAGCGTGCTTCTGGCTTATTTCTGCAGGCTGGTAAGACCGAAAAATACTTTTGCAAGAAATTTTGCAGACCAGTGCCGCAATTGTATTTACCTGGGGCTGTACTGTGCCTGGGTAATCTATCTGGAAAAGCATGTAGTATATAAAAAAATGCGCAGATGTCTGACTGCAATTGGTTGTCTGATGGTATTCTGGTTCTTTGTAAGAACAGTGAAATTTCATATTTTTCATGAACCTCTTGGAGAACATATATGTTGGTATCTGTATTATATTCCGATGATCTTGATCCCTGTTTTAGGTCTGTCGGCAGCGTTGTTTTTTGTTGAAAAAGATGAAGAAAAAACGGTCAGACAAATCATAATTCTTTTGACTGTGGCGGCAGTATTGATCATAAGTGTTTTTACAAATGATTTGCATCAGCTGGTGTTTCGGTTTTCTAAACAGCCTCCATTTTCGGATAGGGATTATAGTTATGGTATTCTTTTTGCAGTGATTCAGGGGTAGATGCTGAGTTGTCTGACAGGAATGGAAATTATTCTGATCAGAAAAAGCAGGATTCCGGGAAAGAAACAGTTTTGGCTGCCAGTCATTCCAGGAATATTGCTTCTGGGATGGAATGTTGGAAATATATTTCATTTGTCTTTCATCCAAACCCTTGCAGGGGATATGACAGCAGTGTGTTGTCTTTTAATGGCAGCAATTTATCAGGGCTGTATAGTATGCGGATTGATACAGACAAACAATCGATATTTTGAATTATTTCAGACTTCAGGAGGGCTGGACGCAGAGATTACAGATGATTCTTTTCAGCGTTATTATCATTCCGGTGATTTTCCCAAGCTTTCTCCTGAAATGCGTACAATGATCATTCACAGATCATCTGTGCAGGAACAGGGAATCCGGATCAACCATATTCCCATAAGGGGAGGACATCTGTTTTGGTCAGAAGATATTTCAATATTGCTGGATCAATATCAGGATATTCGGGAACAGCAGGAAGAACTGATTGCCAGAAACAGACTGCTGCAGAAAACCTATGAGAAAGAAGCGGAGCGAAGAAAAACAGAAGAACAGAATCGGCTGTTAAACATGATACAGAATCAGACTGCTGGACAGCTGGAATTGCTGTCGCAGTTGATGGATGAACTGGAAAGGACGGAATCAAGGGAACGATATGATCTGCTTCTCGGTAAAATTGTAGTTATTGGTACATATTTGAAGCGGAGAAAAAATCTGGTATTGACACAATATACATCAGATGGAAATGTGCTTACTATGGAAGATCTCAGGCAAAGTCTTGCAGAATCCTGTGACAGTTTAAAATTATGCAGGATCCGGGCTGCTTATTATGTGGAAAATGGAGATATTCAGCTGAATGCAGAGGATATACTAAAATGCTATGATACCTTTGAATGGCTTGCAGAACGGCTATCTGATGTGATGCAGTCTATGTTTTACCGTGTGTCGCAGATTGATGATGATCTTCGGATTTCCGTTCACATTGCATCAGAGGCAGATCTGTGCGGCTTAATGTCAGAAAGACCGGACCTTAAAGTGCAGCAGGAAGATGAAAAAGAATGGTTTGTTGGGTGCAGCATATTCAGAAAGAGAGGCGGCAGATGAATAGTTTTGTAGAATGCAGCATAGCAATGCAGAATTTTCTGATGATTCTTCTGGAAATCTGCCTGATTTTGGAACTTATTCTCTTTTTGTTAAGAATCACCTGTTTTTCCGGGAAAAAGAAAGTGATAACGGCAATAACTGTTTTTGCAGTTTCTTTTGTTCTTATGGTTTCTTTGATGAATGAGCATAGATATAGTATTGGAGAAAGTGCATATCAGCCAATGCTTCAGGATTATCCGGCCAGTATTTTAACATCAGGGATTGTTGCATTGACATTATATCTTTGTTGGGCAATCTGGAAGGAGAGATACAAATATAATCATTCCTTGTCGTACTGGTCTGTGAATGAAGCTGTGGATGACGTTCCGTGTGGAGTATGCTTTTCGGATTCACTTGGAAGGATCGTTTTGTGTAATACCAAGATGCAGGAATTGTGCAGAATGATGACGGGGGCTTATCTGCAGGATTATGATACATTGCGAAAAGCAATGGACAATGAATTTATATCAAAAGGACTTATCCGATTAAGCAGCGACAGTAACGTGTTTTATTTTCCAGATGATTCTGTCTGGATGTTTCAGGAATATCGTCTGCAGGAGTTGGATTGTGCAGGATATCTGCAGACAGTAGCAGTTAATGTATCAGAAATTTACTATAATAGTGAAAAGATCAGGGCAAACAATGAAAAGCTGGAAATCCTGAATCATAAGCTGGAGGAAATGTACGAAAAAATCGGTGATAAAATCAGAGAGCAGGAAACACTTGCTTTGAAAATGCAAGTCCATGACAATTTTGGGCGAAGTCTTCTGTCAATACGCAGAATATTGGAGAGAAAAGAAAATCAGGACAAAATGGATAAACAATTGTCTGCATTGAAGCATCTGGTTTATATTCTTACCGGTTCTGCCGTAGAGAGTATGGAAAAGCTGTATGAGGATACGATTAAACATGCAGAGGAGCTTGGGATTTCGGTTCAGATCAGCGGAAACTTTCCTTTATATCCATCTTACAGAGTTCTGGCAGACAGAGCAATCCGTGAATGTGTGACAAACTGTGCCAGACATGCCCACGGCAATGTTGTTTTTGTGAAGATAGACAAATATGCAAATGAATACAACATCCGGATCACCAATGATGGAGATGCGCCTGAAAAAAATGCGGAAGAAGGCGGTGGTTTGTCTGCACTGAGAAAAGCAGCCGAATCAATGAACTGCACAATGCAAATTTCATTTGTCCCTGAGTTTTGTCTGATATTGAAGATGCCGCTGACAGAAAGGATGAGTTTGGATGGTACGTGTACTGATAGTAGAAGATCAGAAGATCATGCAGAAGTATTTTGAATATATTCTTATGCAGAATCCGGAATTTCGACATGTTCAGACAATTTCGGATGCCCGTGAAGCTGTAAAAATCTGTGATTATTCAGTAATAGATCTTGTAATCATGGATGTTCAGACATTTCATAATCACGATGGGCTGAGCGCCGGAAAAATGATCAGGGAAAAGTACCCATATACAAAGGTATTGGTTGTTACGTCTCTGATCGATCCCAAGGTGCTGGAAAGAGCAAAAAGCGGATGTGCGGACAGTCTCTGGTATAAAGATCACGGTGAAGAGGATATACGGAGTGTGATTTACAGAACCTTAAATGGTGAGCGTGTATTTCCGGATATAACGCCAAAGGTGGAACTTAACTGGATCACAAGCGGTGATATCAGTCCAAGACAACTGGAAATGCTGCGTTTGTATATTCATGGGATGTCCTATTCGGAGATTGCAAGGAAAATGGATTGTTCGACTTCCGGGGTAAGATGGAATTTTCAGGAAATGATTGACAAGGCAGGATATAGCTGTAAGGAAGATCTGATAGCAGCTGCGTTGGAAAGTAAATTGATTGTAACCACACTGAAATAGAAAGGCATAGGCATATTCTGACAGGAAGGAGCTGAAAGTATGAAAAAATTTTCTATTGCTGTATGTGTTTGCGCAGTACTGTTTTCTTTTAGTAACTACGGTGAATGTGTGAGAGAAGTATCTGCCCAAACTTCTGGGGCAGAAGAGAATCTGGCAATTTTGCAAGACATTATCAGAGAAAATGAATGCCAGGCTGGAATGGCATTTCTGGGCTACACTTATGAAAATGCAGATACATCAGAGATACTTGAATATACCAGGCAGGAAGAATTGGCTGCGGCTTATCCTTTTTTGCAGGATGGAACTGTTGTTGATGCAGGAGGTTATGAAATCTATGCTATTGTTCCAGGACTTGATTGTAAGATCAGTATTTATCCGACTCAGGTTACGGAAGAAGGGGAATATTTGGAAGATCTGAACAATCCATGGTATATGGGGCAGGAAAATGAAGTCATTATCCTGCGCTGCAATATGAGCGAGATTTTTTCCAATGTAATGGTTTCTGTGCAGAAGCAGAATATGAGTGTGCAATACCATCCTATGGTATCGCTAAAGGATGGACACCTTGCAGCGGAAGCCTACTGCTATGATTTTTCAATATATTATGATTGGGATGAGTATCAATCAGAGTATGATTATTCATTGGATATAAATATTGCCAGGGACTTGATTGCGCAAACAGACGAAGGTAGTTATTACCTTGGTCTTGGAATGTCCCTGTGGTATACCGGTACGGAGGAGTATATTGAGGGAAGAAACTGTCCGGTATTTGTTATAGGGACAGATCATGAGGAACATTTTACAAAAGAAAAATATTATGCGGCAGGAGATAATGTGGTTTATTATTACGATCCGTTAGGCGATGCGTGGCTTTTGCTGGGAGCTGGCTGACAGACGGATTTGGGTATATGCTGACAGAAGATTCATCAGGGCGTGCAGATTGCAGGAATGATTTTTTAAACAGGCTTTCGTATATAACAGAGATTGATTAATTGGGGAAAGAGGAAACAGACATGAATGATTTTTTAACAGAAAAGAATAAAAAAACAGGAGTGTTAGGAAAACTGAAATGGGTTCTTTGTGGCTTCTGTATACTTTTTACTCTGGGAGCTATTGGCGCAGCAGAGAAATATATTGGTGAAAGACGCTGGGGAATGGCAGCAACGGAGATTATACTGGGATTGTTATTTTTGTATCCCACCTTCCGGGAAATCCAAAAAGCATTGAAGAAGAAAAAAGCCAGAGAAATAGCCTGTTGGTTTGAATCTTATGCCCAGAGCACGCTCTCATTTGAGAAGTTTGAGACTGAGATGGGAAAAGATGCTGTAAGGAAATTGGAAAAAATGATTGCCAAAGGGTATATTCGAAATATTCAGATAGACAGAGAAGAAAATTATATATTGATTACTGCACCAAACAGACGTGTGAATGAGAAGATTTATATTACAGTTACCTGTCCCAGCTGCGGTGCAAAGAATCAGATAATAAAAGGGCGCCTGTGCAACTGTGAATATTGCGGACAGCGTCTCACTTCCTGACAGCAGATGCGAATTATTACACAAGGGGCTGCCTGTTTTCCGGCAGCCCCAATGTTAGATTGTCACTTGTTAAGTTGGTTGAACCGCTGTATACGGAACCGTACGGTGGCGTGATAGCACGGATTACGAATGCGGTCGGCAGCTGTGGGAGCGTCATAGGCGCGGAACAGCTGACTTTCATATGTGATGTCTCCGGTAGGCGACATGTTCGTTTAGCGGCAAAGAAGAATATTTAAAAGCTGTGAAATTGTCTGATTTAGTACAGGATGCCTGAGGTAAGGGGCAATCTGGTTCATAGGAGCCAGCACAAAGTCACGATTCTGCATATCCGGATGGGGGATGTGAAGATCTGCAGTATCAATGATTTCCTGATCATAAAAGAGAATATCCAGATCCAGAGTACGAGGACCCCAGTGAATAATACGTTCCCGGTTTGCCTCCTGTTCCAGCTGATGAAGACGTTCCAGCAATTCTTCCGGTGAAAGAAGGGTACGCATTTTCAAAACTCCATTCAGAAATTCATCCTGATCGGTAACACCATAAGGTTCTGTTACAAGATAATCAGAAACGGCCTCTATCCGGCATCCTTTTGTTTTTTTCAAACCACGTATCCCATTGTCGATGAACAGCTTTTTATCTCCCATATTAGAGCCAAAAGCAATGTATGCAGTATGCCATTTTCTTGTGATTTCCACAGATACGGTTTTCAGTGGAAGACCAACAGGAGCCCATGGCTTTTCAATTTTCAGTGTGATCTGTTCCAGACCGGAAAGAGAGTCGAGCAGCATCTCTGCAAGATTTTCTGCAAGTGCTTCCAGAAGCTTAAAAGTATGTTTTCTGGTGAAATCTGTAATCATGTGGCTGACTTCTCCGTAATTGATAGAAGCAGACAGATCGTCCGTTAACCCGGCCTGACGTGTGTGGGTAAAGAGGGTGGCAGAAATAACAAATTTTTGTCCAAGTACATTTTCTTCCGGATAGACACCATGGTTGGCAAAAATTTCCAGTTCTTTAATTTCTATTTTATCAAATCTGGTTTCATCCATAACAGTTGTTCCTTTCTGTTGACTATTTACAATTTTGAGGAATTTGAACGCAATCGTTTCGCGACTGCGTTCATGAGCAAGTAGCAAAGCGGATTGCGAATGTCCTCTTTACTCTCAATTACAACCCCAAATTGCTTCTGTCATCTGGATCACGCGTCTGTTCTCCTTGACATCATGAACACGCACAAAAGAACAGCCCTTCATCACACCAATTACACTGGTAGCCAGTGTTCCCTCTACACGCTGGTCTACAGGCAGGTCAAGTGCCAGTCCGATCATCGACTTGCGTGAGGTGCCAAGAAGAACCGGAAAGCCCAGATTCTTAAAAAGCTCCAGATGCTTCATAGTTTCCAGATTCATCTCAAATGTTTTTCCAAACCCAACCCCTGGATCGAGAATGATTTTCTCATCTTTGATTCCTGCTTTTCTTGCAAGATTGACACATTCCTGTGTCTCAGAAAGCATATCAATGAGAAAATTGTTATATTCTGTATTGGACTTATTGTGCATGAGACAGCATGCAGCATCATATTTGGCAATTACAGCGCCCATTTCAGAATCATATTTTAATCCCCAGATATCGTTGACCAGATCTGCACCGGCCTGAATCGCACTTTCTGCCACGCTGCTTTTGAAGGTATCTACAGAAATGGGAATGTCAAAACGTTTTCTGACCGCTTCGATAACGGGCAAAACTCTCTGAGCTTCTTCCTCTGCACTGACCGGCGTGTGTCCGGGACGCGTAGACTCCCCGCCAATATCGATAATATCCGCACCATCCGCGATCATGGCTTCTGTATGCCGCAAAGCTTCATCTAAATGATTCCATTTCCCGCCATCGGAAAAAGAATCAGGAGTAATATTTAAAATTCCCATTATATAAGTGTGATTTTGTGTATCAAAAAAACGATTTCCAATTTTCATAAATAGAAACCATCCTTTCTGTTAGATTTTTTAGAAGGCTTAATATTCAATTGTCAGATTTTTTTTCTCAGAAGGCCAGTAACATTCTGAAGCTGCTGAACAGGAAAAACAATTTCTGGACTTTTTATCAGCCTTATATAGCAGCATAGCCAATACATTATCAGATCCATCCGTCCTGTGCTGACTGATCGCAGATAATATTTCCTCTTTTTCCTGCTCTGTAAAATGCAGATCGGCCAGAATCTTTCCGGCTATTTCAGCTCCTGCAATGTCATGAGAAATACCCGACAGATATTGCTGCGCACGGCCAATGTCATGAAGAAGAGCAGTGGCATAAATGATTTCCCTGGACAGATTAAGCTTGTTTTCCAGAGAATAAATATACATCAGCCTGGCAACATCCAGAAAGTGTTCCGGCGTATGTCTGCAGAAAATACGATCTTTTTCAAGCTCCTGTATTTTCTCACAGTGCTTTTGATAAAGGGGATGCCGCCAGATTAAAGAAATACGGTTTGTTTCAGAAAAAGAACTGCTCATTTTCCGACCATGGAAAGGAACATTTTCTGCAGCTCCTTATCTTCTTTGAAGGCTCCGCGGGTTACAGTCGTAATTGTTTTGCTTCCTGGCTTTTTAACGCCTCGCATGGTCATGCAGGTGTGTTCTGCTTCCAGCATAACCATAATTCCCTTCGGAGAGAGGGCACGCTCCAGAGCGTCCGCAATCTGTACTGTGAGGCGTTCCTGGATCTGCGGTCTTCTGGCATAAACCTCTACCGTACGTGCCAGCTTGCTTAACCCTGTGACTTTTCCATCGGGAATATAAGCCAGGTGCGCCTTACCATAAAAAGGCATCAGATGATGCTCGCACATAGAGTAAAAAGTAATATCTTTTTCCAATACGATCTCATTATTTTCTACTGGAAACTGCTTCAGTAAATGGTGATCTGCTTCCTGATCGAGACCACCGTAAATTTCCTCGCACATACGTGCAATTCTGTCGGGAGTATCAATCAGTCCCTCCCGGGTAATATCCTCACCGATTCCTTCCAGAAGCAGGCGGATGGCCTGTTCTACTTTTTGTTTGTCAACCATTAAAAATAACCTCCTTTGTATTTGATTGCGGAGACTATCCTTTTTTGATAAAACCGGGGAAGGATTTTCGAATTCGAATATCTGCCTGCTTAATACGCAAAAAAGGATATCTCCAATTGTGATAGAATGTATGTCGAAAACATTCCCTTGAGCCTGTTAAAAAACGTTTCCACAAATCGCAACGTGCATCTTGCAGAAAGCTCCTTTCGGGCAGGCTCTGACACAATATGAGATATCCCTCTTATAGTGCTTGCAACGGGTGCGGATAATATACCGTAAGACGTGCTTTTCGTTTCAGTGACAACTCCCCATTCACCGAACACTTGACGCATAAAATCCTATTTTGCATATCATTCATTTCGAAAGTTAGTATATCACGTCTTTTGGGAATAGAAAAGTGTTTTTTCTTAAACAGGTTGCGAAAGGGTAACGTGGATATTATAATAGGAATAGACAAAATTCACTGGAAGGAGTCAGTTTTATGACAGTTAAAGAACGAATCACCGCACTTCGGGAAGTAATGGCAGAGAAGAAAATAGATGCCTATCTTGTTCCCACAGATGATTTTCATGCATCTGAATATGTAGGAGAATACTTTAAGTGCAGAAAATATATTACAGGTTTTACCGGATCTGCCGGCAGAGCAGTCATCATGCAGGATATGGCTGGATTGTGGACAGATGGAAGATATTTCATCCAGGCGGCCGCACAGCTGGAGGGAACGGGTGTAGAGCTTTTTAAAATGGGAGAACCAGATGTTCCCACTGTGCACCAGTTTCTGGAAGAAAAATTAGGCGAGGGAATGTGCCTTGGTTTTGACGGAAGAACCGTCAGCGCCGAAGAAGCAGATGAACTGGCCGAACTTCTTGCAAAAAAAGGAGCCACTCTTCAGACGGATTCTGATCTGGTAGGAGAAATCTGGGAAGATCGTCCGGCACTTTCCTGCGAACCGGTTATGGAACTGGATGTAAAATGGGCAGGCGAATCCCGTGCTGACAAATGTGGAAGAATCCGTAAATCAATGGAAGAGAAAGGTGCAGATGGATTTGTACTGACTTCTCTGGATGACATTGCATGGCTGCTGAATATTCGTGGCGGCGATGTACATTGCTGTCCGGTTGTTCTCTCTTATTTGGTCATGACCAAAACAGAAATCAGGCTGTTTGCAAATGAAAAAGCATTTTCGGCTTCAATTCTGGACGCATTATCTAAGGATGGCGTAACCATTTTGCCCTATGACAGCATTTATGAATATGTAAAAACATTTGAGAAAGACATGACAGTTCTTCTTTGTAAAAAGAAAGCCAACTGTCGTCTGGTAAACAGTATTCCGAAGGAAGTAACGATTCTGGATGAAGCCAACCTGACTTTTCTTCCAAAATCAATTAAAAATCCAGTAGAAGTAGAAAATGAACGTATCGCTCATATCAAAGACGGAGTTGCGCTTACCAAATTCATCTGCTGGCTAAAGAAAAATGTTGGCAAAATTCCAATAACAGAGTTAAGCGCAGGAGAGAAGCTGTACAGCTTCCGTGCCCAGCAGGAGAACTTTATCGACAACAGCTTTGACCCCATTATTTCTTATGGCATTCATGCTGCAATCAACCATTATTCTGCAACACCAGAGACAGATATTGCCATTGAGCCTGGCAATTTCCTTCTGGCAGATACAGGCGGACACTATTACGAAGGTACTACAGATACCACCCGCACAATTGTTATGGGCTCTGTGAATGACGAGCAGAAGAAATATTTTACCGCTGTTTTACGTGGCATGCTGAACCTTGGAAATGCCAAATTCCGTTATGGCTGTACTGGTGTAAATCTGGATTATCTGGCGCGTGGTCCGTTATGGGAAATGGGACAGGATTTTAATCATGGAACAGGACATGGAGTTGGTTATCTTCTGAATGTTCATGAAGGACCAAACAGCTTCCGCTGGAGAATTATTCAGGGAGATAATGCAGTACTGGAAGAGGGTATGATCACATCAGATGAGCCTGGATACTATGTGGAAAACCAATATGGAATCCGCCACGAAAACCTGCTTGTATGCAAAAAAGCAGAGAAAACCTCATTTGGCCAGTTTATGTGCTTTGAACATCTGACTATGGTACCGTTTGATCTGGATGCTGTTGTTCCCGAGCTGATGACTGTGCAGGAACGGGCACTTCTTAATAATTATCATGCACAGGTATATAAAAAGATTTCTCCATATCTGGAAGAAGAGGAAAAAGAATGGCTGAAAGAAGCTACACGCGAAATCTGATTTAAAACAGTAAACAGGGGCATGTATAAAACTGATATGCATCGCCCTTGTTTTATATTTTACAGAAAAAAGCAGTGCCTGCGGGAAGGAGAATAAATGACAATAACTACTTTATGCTATATCGAAAACGATGGCAAATATTTGATGCTTCACAGAGTAAAAAAGCAAAATGACATAAATAAAGGCAAATGGATCGGTGTAGGTGGACATACAGAAGATCAGGAATCCCCTGAAGAATGTCTTCTGCGTGAAGTAAAAGAAGAAACAGGACTCACACTTACTTCCTATAAATTTCGTGGCCTGGTAACCTTTATAAACAGCGAATGTGAATCTGAGCTTATGTGTGTATTTACAGCTGATGGATATACCGGGGAACTGATTGAATGCAATGAAGGCGAACTATGCTGGGTTGATAAGAAAATAGTGCCAGAGCTTCCTACATGGGAAGGTGATAAAGTTTTTCTGAACCTGCTTCTTTCAGAGGAAAAACGTTTTTTCTCTGTTAAACTACAATATGAGGGAGAGCTGCTTGTAAATACGGAAATTCGCTTATACTAAATGAAAATTAATATAACAGAAAGAAGAAACAAATATGTTAAAATAAAACAAAAACTTGCAGAAAACCTTTGCAAAAAGGACTTCATCGACCGTACAAGGAGGTTATACATGAATAAAATAAAACTTTTTGCCGGAGCACTGACGTTCATGACAACCATGGCTCCTCCAATCCATGTATATGCTGCCACAGCCAGTCACGCAGAATTAAATGCAGCTGAAAAGAACATTGATCTTGATAAATCAGTTAATCTGCAGAATTCTATTAACCTTACAGATGAAATAGCCAAAGAAAATCAGGATTCCAATATAATGTTCAGCCCCACAAGCCTTAACTTCGCCCTTGGCATGATTGCAGAAGGTGCCAAGGGCGAAACGAAAAACGCATTAAATGAATATTTAGGAACCGATGATTTTGCAGCATATGCCAGAAAGTATATGAATGTAATTAAAAGCTATAATACAGAAGACGAAAATTATGGTTATACATCGAAATTAAAAATTGCAGATGCTTTATGGGTAAATCGGGGACTGACTCTGCAGGAACAATTTCAAAAAAATGCAGAAGATAATTTTGAAGCAAAGGCTGAAATTCTTGATTTTTCTGATAAAGAAAACACATGCAACACTATTAATGCATGGTGCAATGAAAATACAGATGGGCTGATTCCGGAAATTATGAAACCTGACATGCTTAATGAAAACAGTGAATTGTGTCTCACCAATTCATTGTATTTTGAATCCGGATGGTCCCAGGATCCATGGGATGTTTCTGATGAAAAAGAAAAATTCGGCGATAACGAAGAAACAAAGTACATGACAAGCATCGGTGATAATTACTATGAAAATGACGCGGCAACAGCATTTGAAAAATACTATGCAAATAATCTGAGCTTCATTGGAATTTTGCCGAAAGCAGAAGGAGATTTTACTCTTGATGAGCTGGATATTGAAGGTCTTCTGAAATCAGAACCGGAATACGATGAAGTTAACTGTAAAATGCCTAAGTTGAATTTTGAAACAACCGCTGAGTTAAGTGATATCCTCAGCAGAATAGGACTTGAGAATGTTTTTTTGGACGATGCTGATTTTTCAGGCATTGCAGATAAAGCGGTCCATGTCAGTTCTATTTTACAGAAAACAAAGCTGGAATTAGACGAAAATGGAACTAAAGCTGCCGCTGTGACTGCAGTGACAATGGAGTGCATGTCTGCAATGGATACGGATCCGATTATAAAAGATGTTGAGCTGACACGGCCATTTGCATTTCTGATCTACGACAGTGCAAATGAGGAAGTGCTGTTTATGGGAAAAGTTCTAACGGTACAGTGACAGAAATTCTTCCATTATGAAAACAATTTAATTAAAAAAATGAAAGAAAATATATTTGATGTATATTATGGCGTACTTGTTATGATAGGACTTTTCAGATTGAGTGTTTTATTGGGCTGCAATATGGAGATTGCTGCGAAAAAATCTAAAAGATTTTTGTAAGATTTTGTAAAAAGTGCTTGACGATTCCTTGCGATAGTGGTATAGTAAATAAGCTGTCGCAAGGAATTGCTTCTGAAATGCTGAAAAATAAAATAGTTTTCAGAAAATTTAAATTAGCTGTTGACAATCGACTGAACTTATGGTAAAGTAATCAAGTCGCTTGAACAGAACGACAGAAATAAACAACTTTATACAGCTTCTTGAAGGTCTGAAAAACTTTTGAAAAAAGTGCTTGACAAGATCTGAAAGATATGATAAAGTAAATAGGCTGTCGCAAAGAGATGACAGACAAACAACCTTGATAACTAAACAGTGAAACACATACGATTCTCGAAAATTCTTAA
>NZ_JBDGDM010000057.1:0-28631 GCF_040908885.1 Ruminococcus sp. RTP21358st1_G6_RTP21358_211008 | reverse complement strand
CCCTATTACAGGCAGGTGTATGACCGTTATACGGCAGACAAAGATGGCTGTATTCCCGCATTTGACAGTTATAGTCCATTAAGCTCCAATATACGTGGCCGTGCAGTGGGAGGATTTAAGGCAATGGAGGAAAACCAGGCTTTTTGCGGCTGTTGCATTGCAATCGGAGCAGCTGGAACAGCGCTTGTCCCGCTTCTTGGGACAGAAGTGCAAGACAGGCTGGTAAGAATGAATCTGTATATGCCGGGAAAACTTGAGTTTCTGATCGACAGTGTTCCCGTACAAATGGAAATAAAAACAAAGTATCCGGCAAATGGGGAAATTCGCATGAAACTGAGCATGACTCAGGAGGTCTGGTTCGAAACAGAGCTTCGAATTCCTGAATTTTCCAGGACATGCAGGCTGACAGTGCGAACGGCAGAAAATAATGAAGATACCGTTCTTCCGGAAGCAGAGAAATATTTTTCATTAAAGCGGACCTGGAAAGATGGAGATGAGATTGTATTAAATCTGGATATGAACCCCAGAATCCTGTGGGGAATGGAGAATCCGGAGGATGCCGACAGTGCCAGAAGAATGGCTGTGCTATATGGTCCGCTGGTTCTGGCAAGAGAAAAGCGCCTGGAGGAAAAGGAAGGGACGATTATGGACTGCCGGAAAGAAGAGGCGCTGAACAGACCTTTGAAAATTGAGAATACAAGAAAAGCACTATCCTACGACTTGAAAAAGAAGTATCAGTGCCTGTTTGACGTCACCATAGGGGAAGAGACCTTCCTGATGGTGGATTATGCGTCTGCCGGAAAAACCTGGAGACGGGATACGGAAATGGAAGTATGGCTACAGACGAAATAAATGTGCGGCAGAAAATCTGTAAGATAAAGGGCAAAAAAGAAATTTTTTGGAATTCAGAGTGTGAAATTGTGAACACGAAATTCCATCAGGGTCTTGCTTAAAATCTTTGGATGTTATATAATCCCCTTGTATGTGGAAAAAACAGTTGATCCGCAAAGTAAATGATAAAAACTTACTTAGAAACAGGAGAGAAAGAATGAGTACAGACAGATATACAAGCCCTTTGTCTGAGCGTTATGCCAGCAAGGAAATGCAGTACATTTTTTCACAGGATATGAAATTCCGCACCTGGAGAAGACTCTGGATCGCTCTGGCAGAGACTGAGAAGGAGCTTGGACTGAACATCACCCAGGAACAGATCGATGAACTGAAAGCTCATGTAGACGATATCAATTATGATGTTGCCAAGGCTCGTGAGAAAGAAGTACGTCACGATGTTATGTCCCATGTATATGCTTACGGTGTGCAGTGCCCGAAAGCAAAGGGAATCATCCACCTGGGAGCAACATCCTGTTATGTAGGAGATAATACAGACATTATTGTTATGACAGAAGCTCTGAAACTGGTTCAGAAGAAACTGGTAAACGTAATTGCAGAGCTTTCCAAGTTCGCTGACAAATATAAAGATCAGCCTACACTTGCATTTACCCATTTCCAGCCTGCACAGCCAACTACCGTTGGAAAGCGTGCCACACTGTGGACACAGGAATTTATGATGGATCTTGAAGACCTGGAATATGTTCTTGGCACCATTAAGCTTCTTGGTTCTAAAGGTACTACAGGTACACAGGCAAGCTTTCTGGAACTGTTTGAAGGAGACCAGGAGACCATCGACAAGATCGATCCGATGATCGCTGCCAAGATGGGATTCAAGGAATGCTATCCGGTATCCGGACAGACCTATTCCCGTAAAGTTGATACCCGTGTTGTCAATGTTCTGGCAGGAATTGCAGCAAGTGCACACAAGATGTCAAACGATATCCGTCTTCTTCAGCATCTGAAAGAAGTAGAGGAGCCATTTGAGAAATCCCAGATCGGATCTTCCGCTATGGCTTATAAGAGAAACCCGATGAGAAGTGAGCGTATTGCTTCCCTTTCCAGATATGTGATGGTAGATGCCCTGAATCCAGCCATCACCTCTGCTACCCAGTGGTTTGAGAGAACCCTGGATGACTCCGCCAACAAGCGTCTTTCCGTACCGGAAGGCTTCCTTGCAATTGACGGAATCCTGGATCTGTGCCTGAATGTTGTAGATGGTCTTGTGGTTTATCCGAAGGTTATCGAGAAACACATGATGGCTGAGCTGCCATTTATGGCAACTGAGAACATTATGATGGACGCAGTAAAAGCAGGTGGAGACCGTCAGGAGCTTCATGAGCGCATCCGTGAGCTTTCCATGGAAGCAGGCAGGAATGTTAAGGTAGAAGGTAAGGACAACAACCTTCTTGAGCTGATCGCAGCAGATCCGGCATTTAACCTGACCCTGGAAGAGCTTCAGAAGACCATGGATCCGAAGAAATATGTGGGACGTGCCAAAGAGCAGACCGAAAGCTTTATTGCAAAAGTTGTAAATCCGGTTCTGGATTCCCACAAGGAAATGCTTGGAATGACAGCTGAGATTAATGTATGATAAAAGGTTGTTAATTTCTTTTTTATGAAATTCAGATCAGACACAGGAGGAATTTGAGTTATGATCAAAGCAGTAGTTGGAGCAAACTGGGGAGATGAAGGTAAGGGTAAAATTACCGACATGCTCGCTGAGAAAGCTGATATTATCGTTAGATTCCAGGGTGGTGCAAATGCAGGACATACCATTGTAAACGACTATGGTAAATTCGCACTTCACACTCTGCCGTCAGGTGTATTTTATGGACACACCACAAGTGTGATCGGCAACGGTGTTGCACTGAATATCCCTGTATTTTTCAAAGAATACAATGAGGTTGTAAGCAAAGGTGTTCCGGCACCGAAGATTCTGATCTCTGACAGAGCACAGATGGTTATGCCGTACCACATTCTGTTTGACCAGTATGAGGAAGAGCGTCTGGGAGGCAAATCTTTCGGTTCTACTAAATCCGGTATCGCACCTTTCTATTCTGACAAATATGCAAAAATCGGTTTTCAGGTAAATGAGCTTTTTGACGAGGATCGCCTGAAGGAGAAACTGGCAAGCGTTTGTGAAACTAAGAACGTTCTTCTTGAGCACTTATACCACAAACCGCTTCTGAACGTTGATGAGCTTTTTGCAGAGCTGATGGAATACAAGAAAATGGTTGCACCATATGTATGCGACGTTTCCTTGTATCTGAATAATGCACTGAAAGAGGGCAAGGAGATCCTTCTTGAGGGACAGCTTGGAACTTTGAAAGACCCTGACCATGGTATTTACCCAATGGTTACCTCTTCTTCCACACTGGCAGCATATGGTGCAATCGGAGCAGGTGTGCCTCCATATGAGATCCAGAAAATTGTTGTTGTAAGCAAGGCTTATTCCAGCGCAGTAGGTGCCGGTGCATTTGTTTCCGAGATTTTCGGAGAAGAGGCTGACGAGCTTAGAAGACGCGGTGGTGATGGCGGAGAATACGGTGCTACCACTGGACGTCCGAGACGTATGGGATGGTATGACTGTGTTGCATCTAAATACGGCTGCCGTCTTCAGGGTGCTACAGATGTGGCATTTACAGTACTTGACGTACTTGGCTATCTGGATGAGATCCCGGTTTGTGTTGCTTACGATATCGACGGAGAGATTACCACAGACTTCCCGACCACAGCCAGACTTGAGAAAGCAAAACCGGTGATCGAGAAGCTTCCAGGATGGAAATGTGATATCCGTGGAATAAAGAACTATGAGGATCTTCCGGAGAATTGCAGAAAATACATCGAATTCATCGAGGAGAAGATCGGATACCCGATCACCATGGTTTCCAACGGACCAGGAAGAAACGATATTATTTACAGAAATAAATAATTGGGAAAAAAGCGGCTGCGTATCAGACGCTTGTAAGTAAGAATACATTACTGGTTACAGAGTGATCGGTAATTGAAATGTGACTGCGCCGGAGGTTCTCTCCGGCGTATCTTGTATCTAGTACATCGAATATTAAGTAACTGCCATATTGACTTGTCTGATTTTTATCTGCTGCGCCAATATAGCAGAAACTTAATTTTCGATGCTCTAGATGACAAAAAAGAAAACGGATTTTATAAAGGAATAAAGAATGAAAAATTTTAAACGTGCAGCTGCCATTCTGGGAGTGGTAGTCTTACTGGCAGTTTGCTGTCTGCCTATGATCTTTGCTTTTGGCAGCGGCGATAACGCACAGGGGAATTTTAAGGCGGCAGTAGGTACTGTAATTCTGGTGCCAGTGCTGGCTTATGTATTTCTTATGGTTTATAAACTTTTGAAGAAAGAGGAAAAGGAGGTCGCAGGCGAAGTGAAAAACATAATTTTTGATGTGGGACAGGTTCTGGTTTCCTATGATTGGGAAAGCTATCTGAAAGCGTTCCACTTTTCGGCAGAAGAAGAGAAGCTGATTGCTGAGAAGGTTTTTAAGAGCCAGATCTGGAATGAGCGTGACCGTGGCCTGTTTCCTGAAGAAGAATACCGGAAACAGTTTATCGCAGAACTTCCGGCCGAGTACGAAGCGGATGTAAAGCGTGTGATCGAAGAATCAGGAAAAACAATTGGAATTAAGGATTACGCCGAAACCTGGACCAGCTATCTGAAAAGCCAGGGCTATCATCTGTACATTCTGTCAAACTACAGCCAATTCATGCTGGATCAGACAAGACCAGGTAAAATGCCTTTTCTGAAAAATATGGATGGTGTGATTTTCTCCTGTGAGGTTCAGCAGATCAAACCGGAGGCTGATATTTATGAGACACTTCTTTCCAGATTCGGTTTAAAACCGGAGGAGAGCGTTTTCCTGGATGACCGCCCGGAGAACTGCGAGGCTGCAAGAAAGCTTGGTATTCATGCCATTGAATTCCATGATCTGAAGCAGGCTGCAAAGGAACTGGAGAAGCTTGGAGTAAAATAGAAAAAAACAGCAAAACAGGAAAGTTAACGCCCCGGCTTCAGCTAGTACTTCAGAAGCCGGGGCGTTTCGGGGAGGATATAAGTTAATCTCGCTTATCTTTTGTAATGCGTCATCATTGAAGGGGGTTCAATGAATTTGTTGGTTCATTTTACTGAACACTCATAGTATGAACCTGTCACTGGCTTTTTATACATATGTTACAGAAAAATAGTATGAATTTTATGGAAAATCTGCAAGAAAATTTTGGAAAAAAAATAAGATTTGTGTTTTTCAGTAAAAGATGGTATAATAAATTTCAGCTGTAAAACGGCATAATTACGAAATTTTGTTGAAAAGAGGAATAAGAAATGAGCGACAAGACCATTTTAGAGCAGTGGCGTGCCATTGCCTATGACCAGCAGGCAGATCGTAATAAACTTCAGCAGTTCTGGGCAAAATATTTTAACATTGAGAAGAACATTTATGCACAGCTTCTTGAGAATCCGGACGAAGTAGTTACTGGTACAGTTAAAGAGCTGGCTGAGAAATATAATCAGGAAGTGCTCACCATGGTTGGTTTCCTTGATGGAATCAATGACAGCCTTAAGGTTCAGAACCCGATCGAGACTATGGATGAGAATACTACCGTAAGTCTTTGTTTTGACAAAGAGCTTCTTTACAAGAACATGGTAGACGCTAAGGCTGACTGGCTTTACAATCTTCCACAATGGGACAAGATCTTTACCCCGGAGAAACGTAAAGAGCTTTATCTTGAGCAGAAGAAATCCGGTACTGTTGTAAAGGCACACAAGATCGGACGTAACGATCCGTGTCCATGCGGAAGCGGAAAGAAATATAAATTCTGCTGCGGTAGAAACAAATAATAAAATGTGAATATAGACCGGGATCCGGTGGATTCCGGCTGTGGGGACGGATTGCAATGGTGGATGACTGCCAGGCAATCCGTTTCGTGTATATTTATAGGAAAATTAGTTGATTTATGAGTTCTACAAGTATGAATCAGTTTGCTTTGTGCGAGTAATGAGTGAAACACGCAGAGTGGATTTGAATTTAGAAAGAGAGAAGAGAATTTGAGTTTATTTTGTTTTTGCGCCGGGATTTTAAGCCTGGCTTATTATGTGCTGATCGTGGTATATGCTGGCATTACAGCTGATTTTGCCTGGTTCTGGGTACTGCTTACAGCGGTTCTGGAAGGCGGCGCAGTACTGATCCGCTATGGCAGAAATCATCCGGGAATTTTCCCTGGATGGCTGGGAACTGTGATCATGGTGGCTGTGCTGATCGGAATTGTCTGTTTTGGATTTATCTGCAGCTGTGTGATTTCCGGAATGAAGTCTTCCGGGAAAAAGAACCTGGATTATGTAGTTGTGTTAGGCGCTCATGTAAAAGGAGATGTACCATCCAAGGCCCTGGAACTTCGTCTGAAGGCGGCACTGAAATATGCCAGGGAGAATGAAGATACCACGCTGATCCTTTCCGGCGGACAGGGCTTGGGGGAGGATATTACGGAAGCAAAATGTATGGAGAATTATCTGACAGCGCATGGTATTTCACAGGAGCGGCTGGTGTTGGAAGAGAAGTCTACAAGCACGAAAGAAAATCTGAAATTTTCCGATGAGCTTACCGGGTGCAGTAAGAAAAATACGGGAATATTGTCAAATAATTTTCACGTGTACCGGGCAGTAAAATTGGCGGAAAAGCAGGGATATAAACATCCTTATGGAATTGCGGCGGTATCAGATCCTATTATGCAGGTGCATTATGTGGTGCGGGAAGTAGCAGCACTTGTAAAAGAAAAACTTCGGGGAAATATCTAATTTTTTATCATCTTTATTTTGCAGATTATTGACAAACCCAAAACCCAAGGCTATAATGGGACACAGTGATAAGAAAACACGTTGACGAGAAGAGTAAACTGTGGAATGTTTCAGAGAGAGGCAGGCGGCTGGAAATGCCTTATCAGGAAACAGTTGAAAACTACCTCCGAGTGGCCCTAATCCGGTCCGGTGATTCCGTTACCATCAAATAAGTGGCCTGGTTTACAGATACGTATGCTATGGCAAGCAGGGTGGAACCGCGAGTATATTCGTCCCTTACAGTGTGAGAGCATTGTAAGGGGCTTTTGTTTTTCACGAGCAATGAGTTAAAGTCCACGTTTGTGTGTGACCTTGGAGACTGCAGCTCGTCTCGTCCCTGCATGGGAGTACAGAAAATGTTTGATTTTCAGTGCTCAGTCAAACGTTACCATACGTTTTTCGTATCAGACAGTTTCCTGCCGGATACAGTTTCAGAAAAAGAAAAGGAGACACGAATCATGATTATCACATTAAAAGACGGTTCTAAAAAAGAATACGCAGAAGCAAAATCCGTTATCGACATTGCGGCTGATATCAGCGAAGGCCTTGCAAGAGTTGCATGTGCAGGAGAGGTTGACGGAGAAGTTGTTGACCTTAGACATGTAGTTGACAAGGACTGCGAGTTAAGCATCCTGACATTTGAGGATGAGGGTGGAAAAGGCGCTTTCCGTCACACCACATCCCACATTATGGCACAGGCAATCAAGAGACTGTACCCGGATGTAAAGCTTGCAATCGGACCATCTATTGCAGACGGATTTTATTATGATATTGACAGCGAGAACCCGATCACTACAGAGGATCTTGCAAAGATCGAAGTTGAGATGAAGAAAGTGGTAAAGGAAGCACTTCCGATTACCCGTTTTACCAAATCCAGAGAAGAAGCGATCGCATTCTTCAAAGAGAAAAATGAGCCATATAAAGTGGAGCTTATCGAAGATCTTCCAGAAGATGCTGAGATCAGCTTTTATCAGCAGGGTGAGTTTGTTGACCTTTGTGCAGGACCTCACCTTATGACAACCAAACCGGTAAAAGCATTTAAGCTTACCAGCATTGCAGGTGCTTACTGGAGAGGAAGCGAGAAGAATAAAATGCTTACCAGAATCTACGGAACTTCTTTCACAAAGAAAGCAGATCTGGAAGAATATATTACCCGTATGGAAGAGGCGAAGAAACGTGACCACAGAAAGCTTGGTAAAGAGCTTGGTCTGTTCATGATGAGCGACGAAGGTCCTGGATTCCCGTTCTTCCTTCCTAAGGGAATGGTTCTGAAGAATACTCTTCTTGATTACTGGAGAGAAATCCATCAGAAAGCAGGATATGTTGAGATTTCCACACCGATCATGCTGGCACGTCATCTTTGGGAGACATCCGGACACTGGGATCATTACAAAGAAAATATGTATACAACTGTAATTGACGATCAGGATTTTGCAATCAAGCCAATGAACTGTCCGGGAGGTATTCTTGTATACCAGTCAGAACCACGTTCTTACCGTGATCTGCCGCTTCGTATGGGTGAGCTTGGTCTGGTACATCGTCATGAAAAATCCGGACAGCTTCACGGACTTATGCGTGTACGCTGCTTTACACAGGATGATGCCCATATCTTTATGATGCCGGAGCAGATCCGTGAGGAGATCAAAGGGGTTGCAAAACTGATTGACGAGGTATATCAGCTGTTTGGTTTCAAATATCACGTAGAGCTTTCCACACGTCCGGAAGATTCCATGGGAAGTGATGAGGACTGGGAGATGGCTACAGACGCTCTTCGCGGAGCTCTTGACGACCTCGGGCTTAATTATGTAGTAAATGAGGGAGACGGAGCGTTCTACGGACCGAAGATTGACTTCCATCTTGAGGACTCCATCGGAAGAACCTGGCAGTGTGGTACTATCCAGCTTGATTTTCAGCTTCCGCTCCGTTTTAATTGTGAATATGTTGGTGCTGACGGCGAGAAACATCGTCCGATCATGATCCACCGTGTTGCTTTTGGATCCATCGAGCGTTTTATCGGTATTTTGATCGAGCATTTTGCAGGTGCATTCCCAACATGGCTTGCTCCTGTACAGGTGAAAGTGCTTCCGATTTCTGATAAATATATGGATTATGCAGAAAAGGTTGTAAACGAGCTGAAAGAGTCTGGTATTCGTGTCGAAATTGATACCCGTGCTGAGAAAATCGGTTACAAGATCCGTGAGGCAAGACTTCAGAAGATTCCTTATATGCTGGTTGTTGGTGCCAAAGAAGAGGAAGAGGGCAAAGTTTCTGTAAGAAGCCGTTTCCTGGGAGATGAAGGTGCGAAGGATCTTGGAGAATTCATTACTTCTATCAAAGCTGAGATCAAGAGCAGAGAGAATCGTAAGGTAGAGGTTCAGGAAGAGCAGAAATAAGCCGGATTTTCCGAAAAGTTTTAAGTGAATAAATAGGAACGTGATTTCCATATAAAAGAAAGGCGCTGCTGTGAGATGCGGCGCCTTTCTTGAAAATATTAACATTGTTATAAAATATAGCTGGATTAGGTGAAAAAATATATAATCTTGTGAATTATAGCAGATGAATGCATTATTCGGAAAAGTATTTCGCCTTAATTTCCTCCACTGGCATTTCTTTTCCTGTCCACAGACGGAACGCTTCAGCCCCCTGGTAAAGCAGCATATACATACCGTTGAAGGTGCGGCAACCAGCCTCTCTTGCTTCGCGCAAGAATCGTGTCTCACGGGGATTGTAGATCACATCTGACACGATCAGATCCGGATGATAAAGACTGGTATCTTCAATAATGGACCCTTCTGTATCAGGAGCCATCCCCACTGAGGTGGCATTGAGAAGAAGCGCACTCTCGGAGATAGCCTGTGCCAGTTCTTCTTTATCCTTGTTTTCGTGAAGAATGGCCTGGCAGGGAAGAGTGGCGTTGATATTTTCCACCAGCTTCTGTGTGCGGTTCCAGAAACGACTGGTCTCACGGGCAAAAATATGGATTTTTTTTACCCCGTCAAGGGCAGCCTGTGCACAGATGGCAGTAGCTGCACCACCGGCCCCCATGATGGTGATGGTTTTTCCGATCACATCATATCCTGCATCTCTGACAGCCTGCATGTATCCTACACCGTCAGTGTTATAGCCGGTAAGGCGTCCATTGTCATTGACTACGGTGTTCACAGCGCCGATCAGTCGGGCAGCAGGGGAAAGCTCGTCCAGAAGCTCCACGATCTTGTTTTTGTTTGGCATGGTAAGGTTGAAGCCACGGATTCCGCAAGTTTTCAGTCCCATGACAGCAGTTTCCAGATTTTCCTCGTTTACATTGAAGCAAAGATAAGTGTAATCAAGATCAAGAAGATGGAATGCTTCATTGTGCATAAGTGGTGAAATACTGTGTGCCACCGGACTTCCAAGAAGTGCGGTAAGCTGTGTGTGACCGGTAATTGGGATCATAAGGTACCTCCTGAAGTTTCTATTATTTTGAAAGTCCAAGGCAATAGCAGTGACTGATCCGGGGTAGAGCGTGTTTGAAAAATCATTCCCGCAATCTGCACGCCCCACTTTGCGGTATATTTCACCCGAATTCGGTTGCCGTAGCCCGCTACGGCGCCCTCATCCGAGCGAAATCTCCCACAAATTGTGACGCACATCTTGCAGAAAGCCTTTTTCAAACACGCTCTAGTATGAACAGCCTTAAGATATTGGAATATGAACTTTCATTTAGTTTAAAACTGGAAATCATTAAAGCGTTACTAAGTATATATTATTCTATGAGAAAGGAGATGTCAAGAAATGACAAAACCTATTCAGATAAAGAACCTGACCATTGGAGCAGGAATCCCGAAAATCTGCGTTCCTCTTACTGGAACCACCAGAGAAAAAATCTGCCAGGAAGCAGAGGATGCCAAAAAAGCAGCTGCAGATCTGGTGGAATGGCGTGCAGATTTCTTTGAAGAACTGATGAATCCGGAAGCCTGCCAGAATGTGCTTGAAGCGTTGGCAGAAATTCTTGGTGAAACACCACTGCTTTTTACAATCCGGACAAGTGAGGAAGGCGGAAATATTACCATTTCTCTGGAGGATTACGCTGCCTGCAATATAAATATTGCAAAAGGCAAAAAGGCAGACCTGGTTGATGTGGAAGTTATGAGTAATTCGGAAGAGAAGAAAAAGCTGGTGGCAGAGCTTCAAAAAGAAGGAGTCAAAGTGATCGCTTCTTCCCATGATTTCCACAAAACAGACAGTCAGGAGGTTCTTTTAAACCGCTTCCGCGAAATGGAAAAATCAGGCGCTGATATTTTGAAAATGGCGGTAATGCCTCATGGTTTCGAAGACGTGGCAGCAATTATGGAGGCAACAAATGTTATGAGACAGGAGTGCGAAAAGCCTTTGGTATCCATGGCAATGGGAAGTATTGGTTCTATTACCCGAATTTCCGGAGAGAACTTCGGCTCTGGCATTACCTTTGGAACAGTTGGCGCCGCATCTGCACCGGGACAGTTTCCGATTGGAGAACTGAGAAGTCTTCTGGATGCTTTACATGAGAAAAATGAAGAAGACGAATTAAAGCAGTAGAATTAATTTTGCACGAAGCATGAAAAATGAATTGCTTTAATTGAAAATAATATTGACAGAATTAATTTAGAACAAAATAACGAAAAATGGCAGATCATGCTGTCGATTTGGGGCGAGAAATTCTTAGGATTTCCCGCCCCTTTTTGACAAAATCTGCGCCCTCTGTGACCGTATAATGGGTTCACTTACCAAAGTTAAGGATTGACGTTACCGCAAAAGGTAACGGACGACAGGCCACAGGGGGCTTTTTATGTATTATGACGTATACATAGACATCGTCTTTCTGACGAATCTTTTAATGGATTACGTTCTTCTTTGCATTGTAGGAAAGCTTTTCCTGCGAAAAAGAAATCGTGGAAGGATTTTGCTGGCGGCAGCCGTTGGCGCTCTGTTTTCCTGCCTCATTTTATATGTACTGCCGGATATGATTTTTCCTGCAAAGGTACTGCTCCATGGAGGATGTGCCTGGGGCATGCTGGTTCTTGGACTGGATCTTAAGAAAAACGGACTTCTGGTAAAAGCACTGGTGACTGTTTACCTGATGGCTTTTTTCATGGGAGGTCTTATGGAAGCGGCACCTGTAAAAAAGGCGACACCCATACGTTTTTTGATTGTTGCCGCAGGAGCCTACATGGGACTTAGTGCACTGATCTATCTTAGCGATTCTTTCCGTGCCAGATGGAAAAATATTTATCCAGTTACCCTGTCCTATCGGGGAAATGTACAACCGTTTTTCGGGCTTTGGGATACAGGAAATTTTCTTGTAGACCCCATCAGCCAGAAGGAGGTATTTATTATAAAACCGGAGGTTCTGGAAGCATTGCTTCCGCAGGAAAATGCAGACAGGCTGAAACACCTTAAGGAGAACCCAGGGGAGCTGGAAGGTACAGAGCCGGCTGACTTGCATCCGCACTTTTTGCCCTATAAGACAATCGGGGAGGAAGGCGTGCTGTTGGCAGTGGTGTTAGATGACCTTTGTATTCACACTCCCAGGGAGGTGATTCATGTGGCAAATCCGGTGCTGGCGCTGGCCGTGGAACCCTCTGCTTTGGGAAAAGAGTACCAGGTACTGTTGAATTCCAGAATTTTGCATTAGGAGGGGGACTTATTCATGAACAGATCAGCAAGTGCAGCGTATTATCCATTTCAGGTAATGCCCAGATTCCTGCTCGGCAGACAGGGAGAGGTTTATTATATTGGTGGAAGTGATATTCTGCCGCCGCCACTGGAAACACAAAGAGAAGCGAGGATCCTCGAAAAACTGGGTACACCAGAGGAGAAAGAAGCTAAGTCTACCTTGATCGAGCACAATCTTAGGCTGGTGGTCTATATAGCCAAAAAGTTTGATAATACAGGTGTGAGTGTGGAGGATCTGATCTCCATTGGTACGATTGGGCTGATCAAGGCAATCAATACTTTTAACCCGGTAAAAAATATTAAGCTGGCTACGTATGCATCCAGATGTATTGAAAACGAAATTCTTATGTATCTCAGACGTAATAGTAAGACGAAAATGGAGGTTTCCATAGATGAGCCTCTGAATGTGGACTGGGACGGAAACGAGCTTTTGCTTTCCGATATTTTGGGAACGGATGATGATGTAATCTCCCAGAGACTGGAGAACGAGGTGGAAATCAAGCTTCTGGGAAAAGCAATTTCCAAGCTTTCTCCAAGGGAACAGACGATTATCAAACTGCGGTTCGGGCTTGGAAGACAGGAGGGAAGGGAAAAAACACAGAAAGAAGTGGCGGACCTTCTGGGAATTTCACAGTCTTATATTTCCAGGTTGGAAAAAAGGATCATGAAGAGATTGAAGAAGGAAATTGTGAAGTATGAGTAAAAGTGAATAGCTGCAAGTTGAGGCTTTGCATGGTCTGCTTCTGTTGTTCATACTGTCCAGCCTTTCAAATATTTGTGGCTTCTTTGTCCATGTAAGCATGGCTTGGAGGGAATCTTTATCAAAATAACAAAATGGCGCAAGCAGGCTATGGGTTGATTTGGAAATTATACTTAGCGAAAAGAAGGACAGAATATGGGCGTGTATTGGAATAATAACGGCAAAAATGGGAATTCTACAATAGACATAGAGGATAGTTTTATTATTTCATATGTAAAGAAATGGATTTACAGTAAAGGAGACACGCTTATGAATGCCGATGTAGAATTTCTAAACTATGTGTATCAGAATTCCCAGATGGGTATAGACACCTTGGAGCAGCTGCTTGAGATCACGGAAGACGAAAAATTGCAGACATGTCTGGAAAAGCAGATTGAGGGCTATCGGAAGTTTCATAACGAAGCCAGGGATATTCTGAATCGGAGCGGATATGACGAAAAAGGTCTTGGCACCTTTGAAAAAATCCGCACCTACCTTATGGTTAACCTCCAGACCATGGCCGATGACTCCACCTCCCACATCGCCAAAATGCTGATCCAGGGCAGCAGCATGGGAATTACCGAAGCCGTGAAAAAGCTTCATCAGTACGAAAATGACGTGGAAAAAGACATCAAAAAGCTGATGGAACAGCTGCAGGAATTTGAAGAGGAGAATGTGGAGAAACTGAAGGATTTTCTGTAGGAAATAAGGCGGCGGGGGAGATGCTTCCAGATAAGGAAAGTATTTATCCTCCGCCAGTTTTGTGCAAGGATACTATGAAATTACAATTATTCATGGGCTGCTTTGCAAGAAAAAGAGTTCGACATGATTCGACAAATAGCTCGAACGGTAATTCTAAAAAAATAACAAATCCGTAACAGACATCCTAAAAAGAAAAAACAGTTACGGATTTGTTATTTTCGTCAGGAAGTGTCAGAAGGATTTTCCGCCTCCTCTTACTTGACATGCGTTTATGAACTTTGTGTTGTATATTTATCCAGATATTCTTTCGCTTCATTTTCGGAAATCTGAAAATTGGCAATTAGGCTTTGGATAATATCATCTGAGGGAATGTTAAATTTTTTGCAAGTTTTTATCACAGCATGAATGCCATCTTCTAATGTTTCTTTACGAAACATACGCATTGTTTTTTCTTCGTCATATTCATAGATACTCATAGCTTTTGCCTCCGCTCTATTCTTTAGGAGAAAATCCTGCAAGATGTTTTCCTGGATACACTCGGTAATCGTTTTCTCAACTGCGTCAGCTAATGGCATTTCACCAGAATAGGTACGAATGCGTGCTACATATTCAGAGTAATCTCTGAGTGTGTGGCAAGCATTCATTAATTCCTGGTTATGCCCTTTATTGATGTTAAGCATGACGGCCTTCAACTCCAGTGCAGGTTCGTTGCTAGTGGGATGGAATAATTCTGAAAGAAGAAATTCTGCCCTGTCTGGTTGAGACTGTACTCCGTTATAAAAGATAACAAAGGAAGGCAGCGGAATCTGCAGCTTCTTAGAACTATAAATGTTCATGTCTTTTACATAAGCAGAGTAAATATCTGCTATGTACATAAGAAAACGTAAAGGCAGATTGGGATTCACCGTGGATTGCTGCTCATAAAGGGCTAAACGCATATCAATGATAAAAGAAAGATCATTCTCCATAGTCATGTAAATCGCGTTGTCCAATGTAGTAATTGTGAGCATTGCGGGATCATCATAGTAAGTTCCGTTAATTGCATTGTAAAGTTTCAGTAATTCTGATTTGTCATTAAAGATCATTTTGTAAAGCCGATCTTTGTAGATTCGGTTTACTGGTAAAGCTACACTGTTCATAGAAGACCTCCTTATGAAGATGGTGGAAGGTCTATTAATGTAAATCTCTACATTCTGCTCAGAAACCCTCCTGCTGTTATATGGGAAAAGCATGAGATTTCTGAAGTAGCAGAGCGCCGAAGATACCAGAGATGATATCAAATAGACTTACTGAAATGAAATGCTTTGTTATAGTATAGTACATACAGGACTAAAATGCAATAAAAAGAGTTCGACATGATTCGACAAATAATCAGAATAGTAATCCTAAAAAATAACAAATCCGTAACAGACATCCTCAAAAAGGAAAACAATTACGGATTTGTTATTTTCGTCGGGAAGTGTCAGAAGGCAGAGGGATTTTATGATTGGTAAATCCGAGGATATAGTCTGCAGAGACCTGATAGTACTTGCACAGAGCAACCAGATAGCGGATGGGCATCTCATTAGCCCCACGTTCATAACGGGCGTACATAGTCTGAGAAGTACCAAGGTATTCTGCAATCTGAGTCTGCGTCTTATCTGCATCCTCCCGCAAATCGCGAATACGTTGTCTGTAATCCAAGTAATTCCTCCTGAAATGTCAGATTAGAATGACACTTCATTTTTTCTTTTGTATAGTATAAAGAAAAATGTAAAGTAATATACATTTTGAGTAATTTTAGCATAAGAAAAATATTTATTATTGAAAATAGTAAATATATGTACTGGAAATAAAAAGGAATTGTACAAAAAATATACAAAAGTGTAAAAAGAGATGGAATGAAATAGATTTCACATATAATGTAATTTACAGGTATGTTAAGCAGGACTGGCAGTGCCAGTCCTGTTTTGCATATGTTTAAGAATTTTGAGCTATATAGTTGTCCAGATATTCCTGTGCCTGGTTTTCAGAAAACTGAAATTTCGTCATTAGTTTTTGAACAATGGCATCTAAAGAAAGATTAAATTCCAAACACATTTCAATAGTTGCCTGGATTTTGCCATTTCGTTCTCCATCCTCATAACATTCTTTGCGAAACATACGCATGGTTTTCTCTTCGTCATATTCATAAATACTCATAGCTTTCGCCTCCGTTCGGTTCTTAAGTAAAAAATCCCGTAGGATGTTTTCATGGATACATTCTGCTCAGAAACCCTTCTGCTGTTATATGAGAAAAGCATAAGATTTCTGAAGTTGGCAAAGCGCCGAAAATACCAAATAAACTTACAAAAGTAAAATGTTTCATTATAGCATAGTATAAAACGGGCTATTTTGCAAGAAAAAGAGTTTGACATGATTCGACAAATAACTTGCTAAAAATAATAAAATTGTAACGTAGCTGTAAAGTATATTCTCAAGAGGGAAAACTTATGTTTTGGTTTGAAATTAATGGGAAGAGAAAGTTTTACTATTGATTTTAGTAAATATATGTACTAAAATAAAAAGTAAATTATGCAGATTTTATGTATGGACAAGCTGAGGGAGGTTTTGTATGAGAGGAAAAAGAGTGGTTGCGATATTGACCGTTATAATGGTAGTAACTTCGTGTGTGAGTGAGAGCATGCCAATTTATGCGGAGGATTTTATAAGCGAGGAAAGTGAAACACCTGAGTTTTTTGAAGACCAAGACAGCTTTGCTTCAGCAGAGGCTGTTTCGGAAGATTCTATTACAGAGAATGGGGATGGTTTCGTTTCACAGGTCGAAAGTGAACAAGAGGAAGCTGGCAAAGAAAATCAGGAAGAATTAATTTTAATTGATGATAAAACTTTTCCTGATGAACAATTTAGAAAATATATTTCTTCTGTTATAGATGAAAATACAGATGGAAAATTAAGTTCAGAAGAAATTTCCAAGACAAGAGAACTTAATATTTCCAATCAAGGAATTTCCGATCTGGCAGGAATTGAAGTATTCACTAATTTAAAATATTTAGATGGAAGCAGAAATCATTTGGCTTATGTAAAGCTTCCGGATTTTCTCTGGAATGATACGGAAAACGTAAATGAAGAGCCTATAATTATACTTGATGGACAAACTGTCAGTGTCACAGCAGAAAAAGCGGAGGATAATAGGTGGAGTATTTCTCTTGCAGATCTTGTTGGAGCGGAAAATGTAGATAAGATCAGTGATATTGAATGTCCAGTTGAAATGGAAAATGATAATGGAAAACTTGAAGTTTCAATAGAAGTAACAGCATTTCCATGGGTCACATACAATTATTCAATTGGAAATAATGTCAAAGAATTATCTATGGATGTTAAGATAAACATAAATATCAAAGAAAATGTGGAGTCTGGTACTGCAAATGAAACTAACAATTGTGATGCGGAAAACACTTATGAGGATTTTGAATACATATTTGGAAATACAGGGGAAGTTACAATTACGAAATATAAAGGAAACCAAAGTAACCTTGTGATTCCAGAAGAAATGGATGGATATAAAGTTACAGGAATTGGATATATGGCATTTTATGGATGTGAATTTTTAGTTGATGTCGAAATACCAATAACAATGAGAGAAATAGGTGATTTGGCCTTTAGTGCTTGCAATAATTTGGAAAAAATAAAGTTAACAAATGGAGTTGAGCATTTGGGATACGGATTTATTGGAGGATCAAAAGTAAAGAGTATTAAAATTCCAGCTTCAGTTAACTCCAGTGGTGTGTCAAATAGTTTTGCTTGTGGTGCTTTAGATAGTGCAAATAATTTGAAAGAAGTGGTATTCGAAGAAGGAATTCAGTATATACCAGGAAATATATGTTGGAACAATGTGGAAAATAAGTCTTTAAAGAAAGTTGTATTTCCAGAAAGTGCACAAGAAATTGGAGAGTATGCATTTCGGAATTGTATTGGGATAGAAGAGATTATATTTGGAAAAAATATTCGTAAAATTGACAGATGGGCTTTTAGTGGTTGTGCGGGATTAAAAAAGGTAATATTTCAGGAAAATGAAGGTATAAAGGAAATTGGTGATGAGGCGTTTGGAGGTTGTACTGCATTAGAAGCATTGGAATTGCCAGAGGGAATTCAATATCTGGGATACGGTTTTATTGGTGGAACTCAAATAAAAAGTATTCAAATTCCTTCCACAATTCGGTCGTGTGGTGTATCTAATGGTAGGCGAGAGGGGGCGTTAAGTGGTGCAGCAAAACTAGAAGAAGTAATTATATCTGATGGAACACGATATGTACCAGGAAATATATGTTGCAATTATATTGAAAATACATCCATAAAGAAAATTGTAATTCCAGAAAGTGTAAAATCAATTGGAGAAAATGCATTTCAAAATTGTGCAGGAATAGAAGAAATTATATTTGGAAAAAATATTAATGAAATCGGCAGAGAAGCGTTTCGTGATTGCACAGGTTTGAAAAAAGTAATATTTCAGGAAAGTGATGAGACTGAAAAATCCTCTGTAAGTATAGGATATAATGCATTTAATGGTTGTACATCATTGGAAACAATTACTTTATCTTCAAATATAGGAGCGATTGGCGATGATGCATTTTTGTGCTGCAGTAATTTGGAAGAATTGGAATTGCCAGAAGGAATTACATATCTAGGGTATAGTTTTATTGGTGGTACAAAAATAAAAAGCATTAAGATTCCATCTACGGTAACGTCATGTGGTGTCTCTAATAGTATGGGGTATGGAGCTTTAAGTTATGTAACGCAACTAGAAGAGATAACATTTGCAGACGGAATGGAATACGTACCGGGAAATATATGTTGGAATTTTGCGGAAAATACATCTTTAAAGAAAATAGTGATTCCTGAAAGCGTAACGGAAATTGGAGAAAATGCATTTCGAAATTGTGCTGGAATAGAAGAAATTACATTTGGAAAAAATATCAGAAGAATTAACCGAAATGCTTTTAGAGAATGTAGTGGATTGAAAAAGATTGTATTTCAAGAGAATGAAAAAGAAATTGAAGTTAATGGAGAGTTGAGAAAATATCCAGTAACGATAGAGTCTGGTTCCTTTTGGTATTGTGGGTCATTGGAAGCGGTAATATTATCTTCGAATGTAACTGAAATTGGAGACTATGCATTTTGTGGTTGTAATAGTTTAGAAGAATTAAATTTACCAGAAGGAGTACGACATCTGGGATATGAGTTCATTATTGGAACGAAAATAAAAAGTCTTCGTGTTCCGTCTACAGTTGGTTCAAGTGGAACAAATAATAGCTTGGATGGTGGTGCATTAAATGATGCTGATGTTGAAGAAGTAATATTTGCAGAGGGAACGAAATATATACCAGGAAATATATGTTGGAATCGTGTAGAGAGTACTTCTTTGAAGAGAATAGTAATTCCAGAAAGTGTTAAGGAAATTGGAGAACGTGCATTTCAAAATTGCTCAGGAATAGAGAAAATCACATTTGGAAAAGATATTAGGAAAATTGGTCGAAGCGCTTTTAGAGGATGCAATGGATTAAAAAGAATTGAATTTCAAGAAAATGAAAAAGAAATTGAAGTAAGTGGAGAGATAAGAAAATATCCAGTGACAATAGAGGAAGGAGGATTTTGGTGGTGTGAGTCATTGGAAGAGGTGGTATTATCTTCGAATGTGACTGAGATTGGGAACTATGCATTTTGTGGATGCAGTAGCTTAGAAAAAATAAATTTGCCAGAAGGAGTAGAATATCTGGGATATGAGTTTATTAGCGGAACTAAAATAAAAAGTCTTTTCATTCCATCGACAGTTGCAGCAAGTGGAACAACGAATGATTTATGGGGAGGAAGCGCATTAGGGACTACAGATAGTATAGAAGAGGTAATATTTGCGGATGGAATGGAATATATACCAGCATATATATGCTGGAATCGAGATGAAAATACATCCTTAAAGAAAGTGATAATTCCAGAATCTGTTACTGAAATTGGCGAAAGAGCATTCGATGGTTGTAAAAACATAATCATCTACGGCTATACCGATTCCTATGCTGAAACGTATGCAACAGAAAACAATATCCCATTTGTATCTCTTGGGGAAAGCATTGGCAACTGTGATTACGATTACTCTTCCGAACTGGACAAATGGTTGCTTAACAAAGGAACTAGCAACAGCTTCAATTACCTGGTGAAAGAGACAAATTTCCTGTGTCCGGTTTCGGTTGTGGCAAATGATGCGGATTTTGCGGCAGGGGTGACAGAGGCAATTTCTAATTTGACTTATCGGGGACTGGATGGCTGGAAGGAGCTGGCGAATGGTGCTACATCCCGGGATCAGGCAAGAGAAATTCTGGTTGCTCTGCTTAACGCGCAGAGTGCAGATGTAAGAGGCTTGGCAGAAGAAGAGACAGGTCAGAAATTGTCCAAGCTATTTGTTAAAACATTCCAGAAAGGTAACTGGGCTTACGCTACAGCATTTGGTTTAGACAGTACGGAAATCAATCAGTTAGCTTCTATATGCCAGGAAGATAAAATTGCCGATTTCTTCGCTGACGATAATTATGTTAGTATATCAGGTTATTTACAGATAAAAGGGGGCTTTGCTGAGGATTCTAAAGTTGTGAAATGTATCGAGAGTTTTGGCGCATCTAAGGAAATGATGACAACTTTATCCGATGAACTTGAACTTTGGGGCAATGTTCTTAAGATAGGCTCAATTACGGAGGAAACTATAAATTATATATATAATATCAAGAGCCTTTTGGCAGCAGATGAAATGTACTCTGAAATGTTGAAGTATATACAGAGTAATTGTCCATACATACCAGTGAGAGATGCAGCAGGAGATCTTTATGATGTAATTCATGGCGGTGCTACAGAGCAAATACGCTATGCGGCAAGAAGTATAGCGGAAGCAGTGGAAGAAAAGGCTGTTGACGCAGCTCTGAAGTTTCTGATGAAATCCGTACCATACGGAGAACTTATAAATGACACCTATCACTACGCTGTAGACCTTTCAAACATGTTGTTTAAAACAAAAGATATCCAGCAGCAAAAAGATAATATGCGCTGTGTTGCCTATGCCAGCCGATATATCAGCAGATGGATGATCGACTGCCGCTCAAAATATTTGACTGGCGCGGCTCCTGAAAAATCAGCAAATGCCAGAAGAACCGTTTACGGTTACTATATGTTACTCCAAATAAGAATATCCGGTGAAGAGAGTTTCCAGAAACTTATGGAAATTACGAAGAAAAATAATAAGAGAGCATATAACGTTTCCAAAGGGATTATTGAGACATTAGAGTCAAATAAGAAATGGATGAAAGATTCTGGTGTATTAGATGAAATGTCCACTTCTATAGTTGCCTGCCCAGTAGATGTCAGCATTTATGATGCTGATGGAAACTGTGTGTATACACTTTATGATGGCGCAGAAACTTCTGGATACCTGAATGGAATTTATTACAGCGTTTCCTATCAGCCGTTAGAGGATGATTATATAAAAATAGTTCGTATTCCGGAAAATAGTGGATATACATTAAAGTGTACCGCAAACGATCTTGGCACTGTAGATTATTCTCTGCTTACAATATCCGATGACGGAGAAATGCAGCAGCAGGAAATTGATAATATTCCAGTTGATGAGGGAAATGTAATTCGGATATCTGACATTTCAGGCGGAGATACAAAGTGTAGTTTGGAAAAAAATGGGGAAACAGTAAAAGAATATAAGCCGCAGATTGTTTCAAATGAATATGTCCCAGTTGAATCCTTACAGGCAGAAATAACAGAAGTGAGTTTAAAAGTAGGGGAAAAGTCTTTATTAAATGTTCAGATTTTACCAGAAAATGCAACGGAAAAACAAATTGTCTGGAGTTCGTCAGATGAGGGAATTGTAACTGTTAATTCAGATGGTGTTATCGTTGGAAAAGCAGTGGGAAGTGCGGATGTAACAGCAAAAGTTTTAAATGAAGAAAAGACACTGACATTTAACATCAGGGTAGTGCAGGAAAATCAAGCAGATTCAAGTCCGACCCCGAGTATCACCCCAAGTGCAACGCCGAGTCCGACTCCGAGTGCAGCTCCAAGTACAACACCAAGCCCGACTCCGAGTGTAGTTCCAAGTGTAACACCAAGTCCGAGTGTAGCTCCAAGTGCAACACCAAGTCCAAGTCCGAGTGTAGCTCCAAGTGTAACGCCGAGTCTCACTCCAAGTGCAGAACTGAGTCCTGCGCCAAGCACAGCGCCGAGTCTGACTCCAAGTGTAGCACCAAGCGCAACGCCGAGCCCATCCCCATCTCAGCCTGGCAAGTGCATACATAATTGGAGTACCTGGGAAGTGGTACAAAAGGCAGATGTATTCAATCCCGAAAAACAGGAAAGAACCTGCACATTATGTGGAGAAAAAGAGCAAAAAACAGTTGGAGAGAAACTTACTCCGGTTATTGAACTTAACGCATCCGCTGTTGTCCTGAAAGTAAAACAATCTACAAGCGGATTGAAAGTGACGAAAATAGCGGAGGGTGATTCCATTGTAAGCTGGAAGTCAAGTAACCCTAAAGTTGTAAAAGTATCTAAGAAAGGAAAATTGACAGCCAAGAAAGTTGGAAAAGCCACTGTAACCATAACCCTAAAAAGCGGTGGCAGCAAAATAATACCTGTAAAAGTTCAAAAGAAGGCAGTTAAAACAACTAAAATAACAGGTTTATCATCCCAGATGACTTTGAATAAGGGAACACAAAAAGTGCTGAAACCAATAAGACAGCCATTTACATCTGTAGAAAAGATCACTTATACATCATCTAACAGGAAAATAGTATCCGTAACATCGAAAGGAAAATTGAAAGCATTAAAAGCAGGTACTGCAAAAATAACAGTGAAAGCTGGAAAGAAAAAATTTGTAATAAAAGTCACAGTTCCTAAAAAGAAAAAATAGAGGAGGATATCAAAATGAAGAACAAAAGACTTGCAATTTTACTCAGTGCTGCAATGACACTTACGTCATTGCAGATAGGTGGAGCCCTGGTGTACGCGGAAGATTTTTCCGCAGAGGATTTCGTAAGTGAAGATTCATTTACGGATGAATCAATAGAAAATGACACGGAAATGGATGCTTTTGCTGATATAGCGGACGATGACTTTTCTTCGGGAGCAGATGACGCAGAGGCATTTTTTGCCGAGGTTGAGGAAGAAGCAACAAATGAGGTATTGTCAGAAACTTCTGGAGTTGATATAGTAATTAATGAGGATAATTTTCCAGATGATTTTTTTAGAGAATATGTTGCGGGGGATTTTGACTCCAATCAAGATGGTGTGCTAAGCAGTTCAGAGGCTGCAGCGGTTACTTCGATGACAGATTTATATGGAGAAAATATTTCAAGCTTGAAAGGAATTGAGTATTTTTCCAATCTGCAATATCTGGATTGCAGTGAGAATTATATAGAGACATTAGATGTTTCTAATAACACTGCTTTAATTAAATTGTCATGTTATACAAATAACATAAAAGAACTGGATCTTTCACATAATGCGAATCTTGAAATTTTAAACTGTGGAGAAACGGAAATCAAAGAGCTGGATTTGAGCAAAAATACAAAATTAAAAGAACTCGACTGCAGTTCACTTGACTTGGAAAATCTGGATGTGAGCGGTTTGCCAATGCTAGAAGATTTGGTATGCTGTTATAATAAGCTGCAGGAACTGGATTTAACAGGCAATCCGAAACTGGTGTATTTGAATTGTGCTCACAATCTTTTTACAAGATTGAATCTTAGCAATAACAGTAAGCTCCAAAAACTGGATTGTAGCAGAAATTTATCGTTGACAGAACTTGACGTGCAAAATCTGAGCGATTTAGAAGAACTTCGTTGTAGCAATGACGATTTATCATCTTTGGATGTAACACAGAATTCAAAATTGAGAGTTTTGGATTGCTTCTGGAATAAATTGAATAAACTTGATCTGAGTAATAATTCTAAATTGGAATATCTTTCTTGTGGTGACAACAAGCTGACTGCACTTGACCTTAAAAATCAGCAGTTGCTTGGATGCGATAGAGATGAGGAAGACTGGACAGAAGGAACTGAATATATTCAGAGATTTTCGTCTTCTGCCGCAGGCAGTGAAGCAAACGGATGGTCACTTGATCTGGGAGTAATTCTCGGAAGTGAGAATCTTTCAAAAATAAAAACAATAGGAAGCACCACTGGTGTAATCAGCGAGGAAGAGGACAGTGATTCGTGGAATAGTGCTTATGTAAGCCTGAAAGCAGATAAACTGAACTGGTCGTATGATTATAAACCTCAATATATTTATTTGCTGCTGGATACCGGATATACAGGAAAATATTATAAGGATATCAATCTGGAAATTGTACTTTCTGTCTCCTATAAGGACAAACAGGATCCTGTAATGGAAGATGATAACTTCGTATATGAAAATAACGAAGACGGCACGGTTGCTGTTATTAAATACAAAGGTCAGGAAAAAGATGTTGCAATTCCGGAGACTTTTGATGGAAAGAAAGTCACACAGATTCGATGTGGAAAAGATGGTATTTATGGTGTTTTTGCTGGAAAAGATATTACAAGCGTGACCATGCCAAGTATTGAACTTATTGGAATGACTACCTTTGATAAATGTACGAACTTAAAAACTGTTTATATGCCAAATGTTAAGAACATAGGTTTGAGTGCATTTGCAGGCAGTGGAGTTACAAGTATTGATGCCCCATTGCTTACCGGAGTCTTACCATATGTGTTTAGTGATTGTATTAATCTGACCACGGTAAATATGCCAGAGCTTACCCGGATTTCCCAGTATGGATTTTATGGCTGTAAAAACCTAAAAGAATTTTCCTGCTCTGAAAAGATAACAACATTAATTTATGGGGCACTTAGTAATACCGGACTCACTTCTATCAAACTGTATGGTAATGTTGAAATATCGGGAGAACAGGCTTTTGGATACTATGAAGATGAAAATGGAAACAGGGTTCCGGTTCCTGGATTTAAAGTGTATGGAGAAAAAAGTACAACCGTAGAAGAGTATGCAAAAGCAAACGGTTTTGAGTTTATAGATATTAATTCTCAGCCGGTAACCTGTGCACACCAGTGGGAAGAAATTACAGAGGCTGCAACTTGTACAAAAGAGGGATTAACTTATAGAAAATGTAAGCTTTGTGGGGAAAAAGAAGTTGGCAGTGAGAAGACTCTTCCAAAAACAGAACACAAAACTTCTGTAAAGAACCAGAAAAACGCTACTTGTACAGAAAAAGGATATGCTGGAGATAAAGTCTGCGATGTTTGTGGTACTGTAGTAGAAACTGGAAAAGAGATTCCGGCGACAGGTCACAAAACCTCTGTAAAGAATCAAAAAACAGCCACCTGCACAGAAAAAGGTTATACTGGA
This sequence comes from Ruminococcus sp. RTP21358st1_G6_RTP21358_211008, assembly GCF_040908885.1. Classification (NCBI taxonomy): domain Bacteria; kingdom Bacillati; phylum Bacillota; class Clostridia; order Eubacteriales; family Oscillospiraceae; genus Ruminococcus; species Ruminococcus sp. RTP21358st1_G6_RTP21358_211008. The sequence goes on along the minus strand of NZ_JBDGDM010000057.1, from coordinate 3,333 downwards.
GATAAAATCTGTGACATTTGCGGTGCAACTGTAGAAAAAGGAAAAGAAATCCCAGCTGCAGGACACAAATACGGTGATTACAAAGTAACCAAAGCGGCCACGATTTTTGAGGAAGGAACTGAAAAAAGAGAGTGCAGTGTATGCAAAGCGCAGGATTTCCGGGAAATTTCAAAGCTTGCTTCCAGCGTGAAGCTGACGGCTACCAGCTTACCAGTACAAGTAAAGAAATCTGTTTCAGCAAGTGCTCTCATTGCAAGTATGGAATCTGGTGACAGCATTGCATCCTTAAAGACAAGCAATGCCAAAGTAGCAGCAGTCAATAACAGCACCTTCAAGATCACTGCAAAAAAAGCAGGAAAAGCAACGATCACCGTAACATTAAAGAGCGGAGCTTCTGCTAATATCACAGTGAATGTAAAGAAAGGAAAAGTTGCTGCAACCAAGATTACAGGAATCAAGAAAACTGTAACGCTCAAAAAAGGCAAAAAACTGACCTTAAAACCAGTCCTGAGTCCAATCACCTGCACAGTAAAAGTAACCTACACCAGCTCCAACAAAAAAGTAGCCACTGTTTCTGCCAAAGGTGTGGTCAAAGCACTCAAGAAAGGGAAAGCAACTATCAAGGTAAAAGCTGGAAAGAAGACTGTAACATGCAAAGTAACAGTTAAATAGGAATGATAAAACGACGGTTCAAAAATAGATGTTTTAAAAGACATTTATTATTGAACCGTTGTTTGTATATTCTTTTCTTTATATTACGCCCCTTTGGGTTATATATAGAAATTAGTTTATGAATTTTGAGCTATATAGTTGTCTAGATATTCCTGTGCCTGGTTTTCAGAAAACTGAAATTTCGTCATTAGTTTTTGAACAATGGCATCTGAAGAGAGGTTAAATTCCAAACACATTTCAATAGTCGCCTGGATTTTTCCATTCCGTTCTCCGTCTTCATAACCCTCTTCCCGAAACATACGCAAGGTTTTCTCTTCATCATATTCATAAATACTCATAGCTTTCGCCTCCGCTCGGTTCTTTAGTAAAAAATCCCGCAGGATGTTTTCATGGATACATTCGGTAATTGCCTTCTCAACTGCGTCAGTCAGTGGCATTTCAGCAGAATAGGTACGAATGCGAGCAACATATTCGGAGTAATCACGAAGGGTATGACAGGCATTCATTAATTCCTGGTTATGCCCCTTATTGATGTTAAGCATAACCGCTTTCAATTCCAACGCTGGTTGGTCGGTTGTTGGATGAAATAACTCTGAAAGAAAAAATTCTGTCCTGTCTGGCTGCGACTTCACACCATTATAAAAGATTACGAAGGAAGGCAGCGGAATCTGCACTTTCTTGGAACCATATATGTTCATGTCTTTCGTATAGGCTGAATAAATATCTGTTATGTACATGAGAAAGCGTAAAGGCAGGTTGGGATTTACCGTGGACTGTTGTTCATAAAGTGCCAGGCGCATATCGATAATAAAGGAAAGATCATTTTCCATTGTCATATAGATTGCGTTATCCAATGTAGTAATTGTTAGCATTGCAGGATCATCATAATGAGTTCCGTTAATTGCATTGTAAAGTTTCAGTAATTCTGATTTGTCATTAAAAATCATCTTGTAGAGTCGATCCTTGTAAATACGGTTTACAGGTAAAGATACATTGTTCATAGAAGACCTCCTTATAAAGATGGTGGAAGGCCTCTTAATGTAAATCTCTACATTTTGGTCAGAAACCTTCCTGCTGCTATATGGGAAAAGCATGAGATTTCTGAAGCGGCAGAGCGCCGAAGATACCTGAGATGATATTAAATAGACTTACTGAAATGAAATGCTTTGTTATAGTATAGTGCAAACCGGGCTGCTTTGCAAGAAAAAGAGTTCGACATGATTCGACAAATAATATTTAAAAAGCAGATATATGGTGTTGAATCTGGTATATATATGCATTAAAATAAATTTTGAGGGAGGGAGATTAGAGAATGAAAAATAAGATAAGAGAAAATTTGATTTTAATAGTTATACTGGTACTGCTAGTTACTACAGTAAGGGTTGAAGCCGCCCAGCAAAAAGCTTATATGATCCGGAATGGCCGCCTATGTGATATGAATGGAAGTCTTTATACTGGCTGGCGAGTTGAGAATGGTAAAAAGTTCTATTACGATAATGGCAAATCCTGCAAAGGATGGAAGAAAATTGGCAGGCAGTATTATTACTTTGACGGAAAGCATGGACTGGCTAAAAATAAAATTGTAGGCTCCAAGAAAAACGGATATTATTATGTGGACAAAAAAGGTGTCAGAGTAACCAATAAGGAAATAAAGCTGACCGTGGATTTTGTAATGAAAAACTCTGATGCCAAATCTACGCGGCGACAGAGATTAAAACAATGTTTTAACGCATTATGCCAGTACCCGTATTTTGCCCGGGTTTATGTGGTAAAAGCCTCTAATTTGCCTTCGTTTGCACGAACTATGATGACCACCGGGCGGGGAGATTGTTATTATTATGGAACAACGATGGCATATATTGCCAGAGTACTTGGTTATGACAGCAGAGTGGCAGGCGGTGGAGTTACTGCACACGGTCCATGGTATCCAAAGTCAGAACATGGATGGTGTGAAGTAAGAATAGGTTCAACCTGGCGAATGATTGATTGCAGTATGCAAAGGGCTCATACAAATTATAATCTGTTTTTGGTGAAAAGATCAGATTATCCTTTCTGGCTTCGTTGTGATAAGGTGTATACACTAAAGGTAAAAGATGGGAAAACGAGTTGGAAATAAGAATGTATTAAAAAGTTAAAATAAGTTGCACAAAAAAATATAAACTTTTTTGTAAAAAGTGCTTGACGATTCCTTACGGCAGTGGTATAGTAAATAGGCTGTCGCAAGGAATTGCTTCTGAAATACTGAAAAATAAAATAGTTTTCAGAAAATTTGAATTAAATGTTGACAATCGACTGAACTTATGATAAAGTAATCAAGTCGCTTGAACAGAACGACAGAAACAAACAACTTTATACAGCTTCTTGAAGGTCTGAAAAACTTTTGAAAAAAGTGCTTGACAAGATTTGAAAGATATGATAAAGTAAACAAGCTGTCGCAAAGAGATGACAGACAAACAACCTTGATAACTAAACAGTGAAACACATACGATTCTCGAAAATTCTTAACGAATCATCATTCAAAAGAATGAACTTTTTATAACAGTAATGACGAGAGATAACTAAGCTAGTTGGTTGTCTTGAGTGAATCAAACACTTTATCAGAGAGTTTGATCCTGGCTCAGGATGAACGCTGGCGGCGTGCTTAACACATGCAAGTCGAAC
>NZ_JBDGDM010000056.1:0-29029 GCF_040908885.1 Ruminococcus sp. RTP21358st1_G6_RTP21358_211008 | reverse complement strand
TGATTTTGGCATGAAAAATACCTCCAAAGTAACAGATTTTTATATTTAATCTGTCTACTTTAGAGGTATCATATCAGATTCACAGAGGCAACTCTTCTTGCAGCTATGGAAAATCCGGTGAAATTTATGGAGACAAGAGATAAAGAAGCGGTGAAAACCCTGGGAGAGACTGGGGGGCTTGGAACCGTTGCCACAAGAGCAGACATTATTGAGAAACTTTTCCATTCCTTTATGATGGAGAAAAAAGGCAATGAGATCCATATTACCTCAAAGGCAAAACAGCTTCTGGAGCTGGTGCCGGAAGACCTGAAAAAGCCTGAGCTCACGGCTGACTGGGAGATGAAGCTTTCCCAGATTGCAAAAGGCAGGATACGTCAGGGGGATTTTCTTCACCAAATCCGTGACTATACCTGTGAAATTGTAGATGAGATCAAGAACGGGGAGGGCACGTTCCGCCACGACAATCTTACCAACAAAGTATGTCCGCAGTGCGGCAAAAAACTTCTGGCTGTCAATGGAAAAAACAGCAAAATGCTGGTATGCCAGGACCGTGAGTGCGGCTACCGTGAAACGATTTCCCGCACTACCAATGCCCGTTGTCCGAAATGCCATAAACGTATGGAAATGTATGTGAAAGGTAAGGAAGAGACGTTTGTCTGCCAGTGTGGTTATAAGGAGAAGCTTTCCGCGTTCCAGGCAAGACGCCAGAAAGAGGGCGCAGGAGTAGGCAAGCGTGATGTGCAGAACTATCTGCGCAGGCAGCAGAAGGAGGCAAATGAGCCGGTGAATAATGCTTTTGCACAGGCATTGTCTGGAATTAAGCTGTAAATACAGAGGATAGATAATACGGAGATGCTGTTGATGGCAGCATGTTATATTACTGTTCACTGGCAATGTTCCGCGAGACGTTTTTTGTGAATATCGTTTACAGAAAAAACGGGAATCTCAGCGGGAAATCATGGGAATGCATGATTTCTGTGCATCGCGAAGTGAACCGTAACCTTGTTTGTCCACAAAAAAATAAAAGAAAGAGGAATTTGCATATGCGCCGAGAAGTATCTTTGGAAGAGATTTCCGACGGAAGACTTTATGAATTAAACGATATGGTAAAGGCAGACTGCCAGGATTGTGCAGGATGTCATGACTGCTGTGAGGGAATGGGGGATTCAGTTGTGCTGGATCCCATGGATGTGTACCGCCTGTGTACGAATCTGGGAAAAACACCGCAGGAACTGGTAAGCGCAGGGCTGATCCAGTTTGATGCCATGGATGGGAACATTCTGCCTCATCTTTGCATGAGTGGAAAAAACCAATGTTGTGTTTTCCTGAATGAACAGGGACGGTGCAGCATCCATGACTTCCGTCCTGGTTTCTGCAGACTTTTCCCATTGGGACGTTTCTATGAAAATGGAGGATTTAAGTATTTTCTGCAGATCCATGAATGTAAGAAGACAAGCCGGAGCAAGATCAAGGTAAAGAAATGGATCGACACTCCGGATCTTCGCCAGTATGAAAAGTTTGTAGCTGACTGGCATTATTTTTTGCTGGATGTGCAGGAGGTTCTTTATAATGCCACAGATGCCCAGCTGATCAAAAATCTGAATTTATATGTGGTGAATCGTTTTTATATGAAAACATATGAAGTGGGCAGAGATTTCTATGAGCAGTTTGAAGAAAGACTGACAGAAGGAAAGCAGCTGTTAAGTCTGGCATAATTGAATAGAAAAACTCCCGGAACACTTGAGCCTGTTTGAAAAATCTTACAGAAAGCTTTTTCAGACACGCTCTAGAGCGCCCGGGAGTCTTTTATTTTTAGATTGCAGTATTCCATTAGAAGCTTTGGGAGGGACTATGGTGTCTGCGCACTAAAAATCAGAAATATATATCAAATGTTAAGTGAAAATCAAATTGTTGAAAAGTAGTCCGTATAATAGAATACACGAATTTCTCCATTTTGGCAAGAGATTTTTTGTAAAAAACTAAGAAATGCCAAGATATATAAAAAATAAGATAGTTACTGGTCACAAAGTGAACAATAATACAAGACAATGCTGCATTATGAAACAGGCCAACTCATTCTGGACATTAGAGAAAAATGTTGTTATAGTAGATAAGAGAAATTAGAGAAATATATCCCTTTAAATACACAGGAAAGAGGAAAAAGCTATGCCAGTATTTGATTTCAGCGGTGCTTCTGCAAGTAAAGCGGAGGCAAAGTGTACTTACACAACATTTCACAGCAGCCATACGAAGCCTTCACCGGAGCAGCCGATCATGGTGCTTGACAATAAAGAGAGACAGTGGAAACATCATTCCTGCGGTGTGTTTACCAATCCGGTAAACCGTACTGCTTTTGATTTTAAGGAAGAAGACGGTAACCATACAGCAGATGTGGTGAAAATTGATTCCAGATTTACCAGTCTTTTGAAATGGCTGGGAGACAGCAGGATCAATGTACGTTTGTCTGGTACTAACAGGGAGGACGGATATGCGGTATACCGCATTCGCGAAACTGCTTTTGGCGGCGGCACAAAGCTTTCTGCAGAGGATGGCTTTCTGCAGTTTATGATTGAGAGACTTCTGGAGAGTAATGCACCTGCTGAGGCAGAAGAGGATGAGGAACAGGAGGAAAACGGTGATGAGATGAAGCTTACCAGCATTCAGAGTATTACCGATTTTATGACCTGCGCAGGCAAAACACTGCCGGATAATATCAGACTCTGGACCAGAAGAAATCTGGCAGTGGCAAGATCCAGTGAAGTTTCCCAGGAAGAGCGCCATCATGCACAGAGGGCTCTTTCTATTATGTTGAATATCCAGTGGAAGAACAATTATTTTGAAGCAATCGATCCTGTTGAGGCAAGGAGAATCCTGGATGAAGAGCTTTATGGAATGGAGCGTGTGAAACAACGTATTATCGAGACGATTATCCAGATCAACCGTACACATACCCTTCCGGCCTACGGACTTCTTCTGATCGGACCTGCCGGTACTGGCAAATCCCAGATAGCCTATGCAGTTGCAAGAATCCTGAAACTTCCGTGGACTACGCTGGACATGAGCTCAATTAACGACTCTAAGCAGCTTACCGGAAGCCCCCGTATTTACGCAAATGCAAAGCCCGGAATTATTATGGAGGCATTTTCCATGGCTGGTGCCTCTAATCTGGTATTTATTATTAACGAGCTTGATAAGGCAAATTCCGGCAAAGGAAATGGAAATCCGGCAGACGTACTTCTTACCCTTCTGGACAATCTTGGATTTACAGATAACTATATGGAGTGTATGATCCCAACTGGCGGTGTTTATCCAATTGCTACTGCAAATGACCGTGACCAGATCAGTGCACCGCTGATGTCCAGATTCGCAGTAATTGATATTCCGGATTATACAGCTGAGGAGAAGAAAGTAATCTTTTCCAGATTCTCTCTTCCGAAAGTTCTTAAGAGAATGCATATGGAAGAGAGTGAGTGCATTATCACAGAGGGGGCGCTGGAGGCAATCATCCAGCGTTATTCCAATACTTCAGGTATTCGTGATCTGGAGCAGGCAGCAGAGCACATTGCGGCAAATGCACTGTATCAGATCGAGGTCAACCATGTAGAGAAGGTAGAGTATACCAGAGAGATGGTGGAGGAACTTCTGAAATAGAAAAGATGAATTATTATATTCGATAACAATATTCGCAAAATAATCATAATATAAAAATATACAAGAGAAACATATAACAGGAGTGATAAAAATTGGAATTCTGGGACATCTATGATATTAACAAGAAACCTACAGGCCGCACCATGAAGCGAAACGACTGGTGCTTAAAAGACGGGGAATACCATCTCACCGTACTTGGAGTAGTGGCAAGACCAGATGGTACGTTTCTCATTACCAAACGTGTGATGACAAAAGCCTGGGCACCAGGCTGGTGGGAAGTTTCCGGCGGTGCAGCACAGGCAGGGGAATCTTCTTATGATGCTGTACTCCGCGAAGTGAAAGAGGAGACAGGCCTTGATGTAAGCGGTGCGCAGGGCGGCTATCTTTTTACTTACAAAAGAGAGAATCCAGGGGAGGGAGACAACTATTTCGTAGATGTTTACCGCTTTGTGATGGATGTGAAAGAAGAAGATCTACACCTTCAGGAAGAAGAGACAGACGGCCACATGTTTGCCACTCTGAATCAGATCAAGGAATTTGCAGCCCAGGGAAAATTCCTGCACTATGACAGTATTCAGGCTGCCTTTGAGAATCTGTAGATTTATTATATATTCTGCAGGAAATAACTGTGATATGCAGGGAGATTTTTTTTACGAATTCTGATGAAATGGGAATATTAATTAGAGCGTGCTGGTCAGACTGCGAGCAGTACAATTCTGTTAAGGGTATGTAAAATATAATTGAGATAAAAATAGTTTCTTGTAATTTGAAGAAAGGTGTATTATAATAAGCAACGAAATCTGAATAAAGACCAGGGGAGTTTCAATTGAGAAGCTGAGAGTAAGGTAGTCCTTAGACCCTTTTAACCTGTTGGATCATGCCAGTGTAGGAAGTGTTTAACGATGTAATTAGGAGCATTTGTCTGGATGGCAGGTGCTCTTTTTTCATACTGACTGACAGAGCCTGTTCAGTTCCGTCACAGTTTCAAGAATGGTTCTTATTCGATTTTTAACGCAAAGTCCTGTTTATGGGACAGAAAATAGGAGGAAAAGAAAATGAACGCAAGTGTAGCAATTCAGGTACTGCCAAATGTACAGGATGAAGAGGAAGTTATCCGCATTGTAGACGAGGTGATCGCCTACATCAGATCCACTGGTCTGAACTATTATGTAGGACCATTTGAGACCACCATTGAAGGTGATTACGACCAGCTGATGGATATTGTAAAAGAGTGTCAGCATGTAGCTGAGCGCGCAGGCTGCAAGGCTATGAGCGTATATGTTAAAATTGCATATAAACCAGAAGGGGATGTACTTACCATTGAAAAGAAAGTTACCAAACATCACCAGTAAGATACCTCCAATTGCAGCCATGGCCGTGATTCTGCTTGGCTGGGAAGTGGTAAGCATTTCGGGAATTGTTCCCTCCTACATGCTTCCATCTCCGGTAGCAGTGCTGACAGCCCTGTTTGGCGATCTGCCAACCATACTTTTCCATGCGAAATTCACTTTGCTGGAATCCTTTTACGGACTTCTCATTGGAATCGCGCTGGCATTTGTGTTTGCAACTATGATGGATCGGTTCCGTGTAATGGATCAGGCATTTTATCCGATCATGATCATTACGCAGACCATACCGACCATTGCCATTGCGCCAATTCTGGTGCTTTGGATGGGATTTGGAATGGCACCGAAGATCACTCTGGTTGTGATCACCACTTTTTTCCCAATTACAATCGGACTGCTGGATGGATATAAAAGTGTGGATCCGGATGCCATTCGTCTGATGAAGGCCATGGGAGCCAGCCGGGCACAGATTTTCCGCCATGTGAAATTTCCAGGTGCTTTGCCCCAGTTTTTTTCCGGGCTGAAAATATCTGCTTCCTATGCAGTTGTAGGAGCAGTTGTTTCTGAGTGGCTGGGTGGATTTAACGGACTTGGTGTTTATATGACCCGTGTAAAAAAAGCATATTCTTTTGATAAAATGTTTGCAGTCATTATCTTCATTGTGATCATCAGCCTTTTACTTCTTCTGGCAGTAAATATTGTCAGCCGGATCACAATGCCATGGCTGCAGGTAGAAAAGGAGAAAAATAATGAATAAGAATCTGAAAAAAGTAATCGCACCAGTTGCAGCGGCAGCTATGGTGCTTGCAGTTCCTACAGGTGTATACGCAGAAGATGGTGCACAGGAGAAAATCACATTCTGCCTGGACTGGACACCGAATACCAACCACACCGGACTTTATGTAGCACAGGCAAAAGGCTACTACGAAGAAGCTGGTCTTGATGTAGAAATCGTTCAGCCACCGGAAAATGGTGCAGCCCTTATGTGCGCAGCAGGTCAGGCTCAGTTTGCAATCGAAGCCCAGGATACCATGGCTGCTTCCCTTGCACTTGACGAGCCTCTTGGAATCACAGCAGTTGCAGGAATCATTCAGCACAACACCTCCGGAATCCTTTCCCGAAAAGGTGACGGAATTGACAAACCAGCCGGACTTACCGGAAAAACCTATTCCACATGGGATTCCCCAATCGAGCTTGCTATGCTGGAAAATGTTGTAAATGGTGACGGTGGAGATTTCAGCCAGGTTACCCTGATCCCTAATGATATTACAGATGAGCCTGCAGCACTTGCTGCCAAGCAGACGGATGCCATCTGGGTATTCCAGGGCTGGGGCGGAATCAATGCTGACGTAGAAGGTGTAGACTGCGACTATTTTGCATTCTCTGATATCAATCCTGTATTTGACTACTACACACCGGTTATCATTGCAAATAACGACTATCTTGCTGAGAATCCGGATCAGGCGAAAGCATTTATGGAAGCAACTGCAAAGGGATATGAGTTTGCAGCAGAGAATCCGGATGAGGCAGCACAGATCCTCATTGACGGCGATAATACAGGCTCTCTGAAGGATGCTGAAGATCTTGTAAAGAAGAGCCAGGAATTCCTTTCCACAAAATACATTGACGATGCAGAAAGCTGGGGCGTAATTGATGCAGACAGATGGAATGCATTCTACAAATGGCTGTATGAGAACCAGCTTTGCGACAAGGATCTTACTGGAGTCGGATTTTCTAACGAGTATCTTCCACAGTAAGGAATGAAAGAGAAAGAAATTAACGCATAGAGCTATTCTGTCAGGCAAATTTACCCCAATTATTGCGGAAAATGGAACTGGTTATGGAAGTAGCGCTGTGTATAAGGAACGAATATGTCATCAGAACAAAATAAAGTAATTTTACGAGCAGAACATATTTCAAAAACATACGGTGAAAAAAAAGTTTTGGAGGACATTTCCATTCATCTGGAGCAGGGTGAGCTGGTTTCCCTTCTGGGAGTCAGCGGTTCCGGAAAGACCACATTGTTCAATGTGCTTTCCGGTATTATCCCGCCTGATGAAGGAAAGGTCTATCTGAAAGATCAGGATGTGACTTCCACACCTGGAAGCATCAGCTACATGCTGCAGAAGGATCTTCTCCTTCCTCACAAGAAAGTGATCGACAATGTAGCACTTCCCCTTGTACTGAAAGGCGTGAAGAAAGCAGAAGCCAGGGAAAAGGCCAATCCGCTTTTTGCAGAATTTGGTCTGGAAGGCACCCAGTATCAGTATCCAAGCCAGCTGTCCGGCGGTATGCGACAGCGTGCGGCTTTGCTTCGAACTTATTTAAGTTCCAGCGGAGTTGCCCTTCTGGATGAGCCTTTCAGTGCCTTGGACACGCTGACCAAGGCCAGTGTGCATAAGTGGTATCTGGAGGTTATGCAGCATATTGATCTGTCCACCTTGTTTATCACCCATGATATTGACGAGGCCATTCTTTTGTCCGACAGGATTTACATCCTGAACGGAACTCCGGGAACCATCAAAGATGAGATCGTGATCCAGGAGAGAAAACCAAGGGCAGCGGATTTTGCATTGTCAGAAGAATTTTTGGAATATAAGAGACAGATTATCAGCAAGCTGTAGTTTTTCGGTTGATGAAAATAAAACTTCCCGGCAGGTTTCATACTACCTGAGTTTGAGCGCTCAGAAGCAGAAGCCTGCCGGGACTTTTTATGTAAAATATCCAGTTGACGTGCTATTGTGAAGCCGGCACAAAAATGGTACTATTAGTACTATAACGAAGAAGGAGAAAAATGTAGGATGAGGAAAAATGAAAAAAGAAATGGAAAAGCACTGCTTCCTATAGTAGTGTTTGTTGTTTTGTATCTGGGGCTTGGCATATTATTTGAGTATGGTCTGGATATCGAGATGGGATTTTATAAAATTCCCGTTGTCGTTATATTTCTGGTTGCATTACTTGTTGCCTGTATACAGAACCGCGAGCTTAAATTGGATGATAAGCTGGAAGTTATGGGGATGGGAATCAGTGATCCTAACATTATTACAATGATCATAATTTTTATGCTGTCAGGTATTTTTGTAGGTATAGTCGGAAGAACATCTGCAAACAGTGTTGCATATTTTATTTTGTCACTGGTTCCGCCTCAGTTTGCAGTTGTTGTGCTTTTTGTGGTCAGCTGTTTTGTTTCTCTTGCAATGGGTACCTCTGTAGGAACAATTACGCTGATCGTTCCAATTGGAGTTGCAGTGGCAAGAGTATCCGGATTTGCACTGCCGGTTTGTATTGGTTCCGTCATGAGCGGCGCCATGTTTGGAGATAATCTGTCATTTATATCAGACACAACCATTGCTGCATGTAATGGACAAGGCTGTGAAATGAAAGATAAATTTAAGGAGAATTTCTTTATTGCACTGCCAGCTGCTATTGCCAGCATTATTATTCTGCTGGTTTTGTCTGTTAAAAATTATAATGGTGGATTCATCGAAGAAAAATATGATTTAATACAGATCATTCCTTATATTCTGGTTCTTATAGGTGGAATCATCGGATTTAATGTATTTTTCGTGCTGATTACAGGTATTCTAAGTGGCTCAGTTATTATGATTGCAACAGGAATGATAGCACCCACAGACCTGATCGGAAATATGGGAACCGGTGCTGCCGGGATGTTTGAAACCAGTATGGTTGCGATTCTGGTAGCTGCAATCTGTGCCCTGATCAAGGAGTATGGTGGATTTTCCGCTTTATTATACTGGATAAAGAAAGTGTTTAAAGGAAAAAAAGGCGGGCTCCTGGGAATGGGACTGTTAGTTGGGCTAATGGATATTGCAACTGCCAATAATACAGTTGCGATCGTTATGGCGAACCCGATTGCAAAAGAAATGTCAAAGGATTACGGTATCAGCGCCAGAAAAGCTGCTTCTATCCTGGATACATTTTCCTGTATTTTTCAGGGTATTTTACCGTACGGAGCGCAAATGCTGGTTGCTGTTTCTGCTGCAGCCAGTTTAGGAGAAGTGGTCAGTGCATTTGATATACTTCCAATGCTGCTGTATCCTTATATGCTGCTGCTTAGTTCACTTGCTTTTATATTTACCATGAAAGTTCCGGATGGCAGACAGTGAATGGAGAAGCCTAAGCCTGTGCTCACACATACCTATCTGCTCTGCAGAATTGAGGAAGCGTATGAGCTCTTTGAAAATAAGAGAGATGGCGTAATTAAAGTGGCTGTGGAATGCTGAATAAAATCCGCAATCTGCACGCCCACTTTGCGGTATATTCTACCCGAATTCGGTTGCTGCCCGCTATGGCGCCCTCATCCGGATAAAATCTTCCACAAATTGTGACGCACATCTTGCAGAAAGCCTTTTTCAAACACTTGCAAGTAAATTATTACCTATAAAACAGTAATAAATTCTGTGAAAATTGTGCAATAGTAATGATTCGTATATTGTGAAGCGGGCACAAAAATGATACTATCATTATATAAAGAAGCAGGAGGTAAGTACGTGATGAAGAAACTTACAACAGCAAAAATATGGCAGTTTGCAGCAGGTCAGTTTGGATGGGCAATGTTGTCCGGAATCATTTCAAACTGGCTTGTGTATTTTTATCAGCCAGATGAAACCGCCATCAGCCAGGGGCAGAACGTATTTATTCCACAGGGACTGGTGGTGCTTGGCATTTTCACTATTATCGGAGGAATCACAGCCTTCGGGAGAATTTTTGATGCTTTTACAGATCCTATGATCGCGTCCTGGTCGGACCGGTGTACAGCCAAAGATGGACGGCGAATTCCATTCCTGAAATGGGCGTCCTTGCCTCTGGCACTTTCCACAGTGCTGGTGTTCTGGTCCCCGATCAATGAGAAAAGCTGGCTCAATGCAGCGTTTTTGCTGGTGATGGTTCTGGCCTATTACCTTTCCATAACAGCTTATTGTACACCGTATAATGCCTTGATCCCGGAGCTTGGACATACCCAGCAGGAGCGGCTTAACATTTCTACGGTGATTTCCTTTACATTCATTGCAGGAACTGCAGTTGCATACCTGGCACCAACTATCTGGGGTGCATTTATCCCGGCATTTGGACGTGTTGGCGCCATCCGTGTCACCTTCACGCTGATGGCAGTGGTGGCATTTATCTGCATGCTGATACCGGTATTTTGCATTCGGGAAAAGGATTACGTGGACACAGTTCCAGCAAAAGAGTCTGCTTTTCGTTCCCTGACTGCTACGTTTAAGAATGGAGAATTTTGTAAATTTGTGGGCTCCGATATTTTTTACTGGATCGCCCTTACCATGTTTCAGACAGGTCTGCCTTTCTTTGTGACCAGCCTTCTGAAGCTGCCGGAGACGATGACAACCCTGTATTTTGTGGGGATGACAGCATTGTCTTTGGTATTTTACATTCCGGTAAATAAGCTTACCCCGAAACTGGGTAAGAAAAAGATGATTCTATTTGCATTTGCTGTATTCAGTTTGGCTTATTTCTATACAGGATTTATGGGAAAAATGAGCTTTATTCCGGAAACCGTACAGGGATTGATCCTGACGGTGGTGGCAGCGCTGCCGATGGCGATTTTCGGAATTTTGCCCCAGGCGGTTGTGGCAGATATCGCCCAGAGTGATTCCATCACATCCGGAAGCAACAGGGAAGGAATGTTTTATGCGGCAAGAACCTTTGCATTCAAACTGGGCCAGAGTCTTTCCATGCTGATCTTTACTGCTGTTTCTACGATTGGAGCAGGAGAGGGAACTGGTTATAGAATCGCAGCCTTTGGCGCAGCGGTGTTTTGTATGGTGGGCGGAATTATTCTGGTGTTTTATAATGAGAAGAAGATTAATGGGATTATTGGGGGATAGTAATAAAGTATTAAGACTCTCGTAAATTGTAACACATGTCGCAGTACACCTTTTTCAAAGATACTTTTGAATGAGTTGTGTTATCAGGAATGTGTGAATCGTGATGATTGTTTTTTATGATTTTATAAGCTGCTTGTAAGGGGAGTTTTGAAATGAAAATAATACAGGAAAACGAATATTTAGATGCTGTGAAAAATGAGGTGGAACCTTATTTAAAGGCTCATTGCCGGGATGGGTACATTCCGGGAGCAGAAGACATTTACCATGAGAAAAATGGAATTATAGGAAAAATCCATGTGAAACGTTATCTGGCAGATGATCCAAAAGGGGTGGTGGTAATCAGCCACGGCTTCACAGAAGGTGCGCCAAAATATGAGGAGATGATTTACTATTTTTTACAGGCTGGTTATCATGTATACATGCCAGAACATATGGGACACGGCCAAAGCTACCGCCTGACAGCAGATTTCTCATTGGTACATATTGATATCTGGAAACGTTACGTGCGTGATTTTCTAAAAATCTGTCATAAAATCAAAAAGGCACATCCAGACCTGCCCCTGAACCTTTTTGCCCACTCCATGGGCGGTGCAATCGGTGCAATCGCCGCAGCCTGGGAACCCACTCTTTTTCATAAAGTGATATTAAGCTCGCCTATGATCAAACCGCTCACCGGAGGTGTGCCCTGGCCGTTGACCGTACTGATCGCCCATGCAGAATGCTTTTGGGGAAAGGAAGAGTCCTATGTCTTAGGCCAGAAACCTTACGACGGAACCGACACCTTCCAAACCAGCGCCGGCACCTCTGAACCTAAATTTATAAGGTACAACGACCTGAGAAAAGAAAAACAGTTTCTCCAGACCTGTGCACCATCCTGTGGCTGGCTGAAAGCCTCCATAAAAATGAGCTGGTATTTAAGATACCACGGCTGGAAGATGCTCCAGTCCCCACTCCTTATTTTTCAGGCCGAAAAAGACGATTTCGTATCCGTCCGCGCACTTCAGAAATTCGCAGCAAAAGTCAAGAAGCGCGGTGTTGCCCCTTGCGAGTATGTTTACATGCCTGGGACGAAGCATGAGATATATTGTGGCGGGGATGAGACGATGGAAGTATATTGGGATAAAATAGAAAAGTTTTTGGAAGAAAAATAAGTTTGGCGTTGCCTATAAACGAAAATTAGTCTCCTTAATCAAATATAAAAAATCTGGTTGAGGAGAAAGTTTTGCTTATAAAGTAAATAAAAATGTTAAGCTTATAAAGTAAATAAAAATTGACAAAACAGCGTGCTTTTGTTAATTTTTATGAACATAAAAAATCAATAATTATAAGAAAGAAGTTTATCAGCGTAGGAAACTCTACTTTGCGTAGGTACTCAAAAAGTCAAATTTGTTATAGAATCTGCACATGGAGGTAGATATTATGAACCAATATGTTACAAGAACCATAATTAAAGAATTACGTGAAAGAAACAAAATGACACAATTACAGCTTGCTGATAAGCTGGGAGTCACAGACAAAACAATTTCCAAATGGGAAACTGGAAAAGGCTATCCGGATATTACGCTGCTGGAGCCAATTGCAGACGCTTTTTCCATATCTGTCACAGAACTGATCTCTGGCAGTACCGTGAGTAATGCAAATGTGTCAGCCAACATGCTCCGCTCAAAATTTTACGTCTACCCTGTATGCGGCAATGTGATCCATACCATGGGCGAAGCTGTCATACATTGCCACGGCGTGCAGTTGGCGCCCGCGGTCCCAGAAGAAACTGACGAGAATCATAAAATTTTTATCGAAAAAGTAGAAGCCGAATACTTCGTCTGCATTGATCATGATATGACGAAAAAACATTACATTTCCTTTATCGCAGCTGCATCCTCAGACCGCATGCAAATGGTTAAACTCTACCCAGAAGGAAATGCTGAAGCTAGGTTTAAAATCAACGGTGTGAAGAGAATTTTCTTCTACTGTAACAAAGACGGGCTTTTTTCAATAAATGTGGTGAAAGGACTAGACGACAGGGAGAAGTCCTATGATGATGTGGAAGAACGACGGGAACTGGAGAAAGTAGCAGGGATATTGTTTAGGTAAGGGAAAAAGAAACAAGTAAGTTACTGCTTATTGTTAACGTTCTGAGAAGCGTTTTAGGTGAATAAAGTTCACAGTAAAAACGAGAATTTCGGCGCAGAATCATGTGAATGAACTTCTATGCTTTGCGAAGCGTGCTGCTGATCAAGAGCGAATAGTAACTTGTGAATTGAAATTGAGAGGTTGTATATTAATGAAAGAATATACAATCTCTTTTTTGTATGTTACTATTAATGAAAATAGATTGATATTCATTCCATAAAATATCATCAGATCGGGGAACAACAAATGAACTATAAGAATGTAAAAATAGATAAAACGGCAAAAATTGCGAAGCAGTCCGTAATCATCGGTGATGTAACAATCGGCCGTGACAGCTGTGTGCTATACTACAGTGTAATCCGCGGAGATGACGCGCCAATCGTAATCGGTGAGGAAACCAACATCCAGGAAAACTGCACAGTCCACGTCAGCCGAGACCTGCCAGTCCACATTGGAAACAATGTCACAATAGGCCACAATGCCGTAATTCACAGCTGTACAATCGGCGACCGCACTTTAATCGGAATGGGCGCCATAATCCTTGACGGAGCCAAAATCGGCAGCGACTGCATCATCGGCGCCGGAAGCCTTGTCACCAAAAACACCATCATCCCAGACGGCTCCCTGGTAATGGGAAGCCCTGCGAAGATTAAGAGAAATCTTACGTGGGAAGAGAAGATTGGGATTGTGGAGAATAGTAAGGAATATGTGAGTGTGGCGGAAGAAATGTGGAAGCAGGGAGTGTTATAAACAAATTAATATTGCGAGATGTATGTGGTCACATCTCGCAATAATGAAACTATTGATTTTCTTTATCTATAAATTTTTTATAGTGTATACGCATATATGATTTCATGCATTCGCCCATAGAAAGCTGTGTTGATTCTGAAATACTTAGTGCTTTTCGCTGTTCATTGTCAATTGATTCTGAGATACATATATTTCCAGTATCAGGATTAAATGATATTAGGTGGCGGTCAAATAAAGCATCATGATTAGCACATAAAAGTAAACCGTTATTTGCATCTATACGTTCTTCTCTGGAAGATTCAGACCATTCTTTAATGTGACTTGCACGTAATACCGATGTTGTGGAAATATTGCAAAGGTTGCAGTAATGACGTTCAAGAAGAAGTAGTCTTCGAAAGGAGCCTTGTGAAACGCGTGTTTTTACAATTCTTTCAATATCTGTTCCAGCATTCGGGGTATTATTAAGGGTATTTTGCAATGCAATTGTTTTAGCATCGTCATACATGACATCTTTTGAAATGATTTGATGTTGTAATTGAATTGCTAATGCTGAATTATATGAAGGATTTAGTACTGCAAAGTTTATATTATGAGAACCATGTGTGTCAGTAATAGAATATAGGTGATTGCACAACTCTGAGGGGATGAGTATGGCAAGGTAGCGCAAATAATCATATCTCAGCATGACAAGAGCATCGTCCTGGAAGGCATATCTTTGGAGTAAAGTAAAGGATTCTTTCGAATCTGGTATATTAATCTGAACTTGCGTGCCCTTGTGTCCGTATTTTTTGTATGCAGAACTGTGAAGGGTTAAATCCCAATTTGATAGATAAGGTGGCACATCAATTGAATGGCGAAAAAAATATGTGTTTCCATCTGAAGAGAGACGGCTTAAAGGATTGTTGATAGCACAAAGATAGCTCAAATTATTATCATATAAATCTATGTCAATACTCTGAGGAGGAGTTGTAGTATTACTCAGACCTTCAAAGAAAAATAATTTCGCCTGTTCTCCTGTGACATCTATATGTGTCTGGTTGACTTTTAGAATAGTATTATTGGCGCTGATTCTTCGTTTCTCTTTTATAATATTCTGATTGGAAAGCTTCTTCACAAATACACCCTGGAAAACATCTGGATTAAGTGGAGTATCTGGAATATGTATATAATTTAGAAAATTATTTAATAGGTCAATAATTAATTTATACATGTGCATATATTCCCTTCTTTAATTTTGTATATATTATAGCAAACAAGATGAAAAGTGTATACAGAAAATTATATAAAAGAATCTATTTACACCCTGATAAAAACATTATATAATACCTATATTAAATGGAGGAAATTTTAATGACGAATATAAAGAAAAATAATTGCGGAAGACCTGCAGGAAGAATAAAAACTGCAAAAATAGAAATATCAATTGAACCGACAGTAAAAGATGAATTTATGACATTATTGCGTAAAGAAGGAAAAACTGCTTCTGTAGAAATTGGGTTATGGATCAGAGAGTACATAAAAAATAATAAGCTTGGGGAGGAAGAATAGATGAATGTTGTATCACTCTTCAGCGGACTTGGAGGACTTGATAAAGGTTTTGCAGATACCGGTTATAATATTGTCTGGGCAAATGATTTTGATAAGTACGCGGTACAGACATATAAGGCTAATTTTGGTGATCATATTGTTTTAGGAGATATAAATGAAATTCCATTAGAAATTATACCAGACTGTGATATTCTTATAGGGGGATTTCCCTGCCAGCCCTTTAGTATGATGGGACAACAAAAAGGTTTTGAGGACACAAGAGGAACCTTGTTTTTTAGAATAGCAGAAATAGTGGATGATAAAATTAAAAGAGGAAAGAAGCCGAAAGCGATTATTCTTGAAAATGTCCGCTCTTTACGGACTCATAATAATGGAAAAACATATAAAGAAATACACAGAGTATTACAAGACGTGCTCGGATATAATGTGTTTTGTGATATATTAAATTCAGCCGACTATGGAATACCACAGACAAGAAATAGAACTTACATAGTGTGTTTTGACAACCAGAATGCAAAATTCATATTTCCGCAAAAAGAAAAACTTAAAAAAACTTTACAGGATTTATTAGAGCCGGAAGTTGATAATAAGTATTTTTTGTCAGATAGAATATTACCCACAATATTATCTAATGGAACTGGTGGATATAAAGCAAAATCAGAAATAGATCTTGAGATTGCAAGACCTTTATGTGCAACTATGGCGAAGATGCACAGAGCATGTCAGGATAATTATGTCACACAAAAGGGAAGGATAAGAAGACTTACGCCGCGCGAGTGTGCAAGATTGCAGGGATTTGAAGATTCTTTTGTGATTCCAGTGTCTGACAGCCAGGCGTATAAGCAATTTGGGAATGCAGTTACAGTTAATGTGTCAAGAGCTGTTGCCCAATCGGTAAAGAGTACATTTATAAATCTTGGAGAGTGGGTAGACTGATATGGAATACAAAAACGATAAATGTGAGTTTACTGCGTTTGTAAAAGCAGGACTTGATAGTAAAGAGCAGGAAAATATAGAAATTTGTATTGAAAGAGTAACGAAAACTGTAAAAGAGGACTTCCTTAATGCAAGGGCCAGATTATATAAGGACGAGGTAAAGAACGATGCAGAAGTTATGACTGCATTCAGAAGATTATCCGTTATATGTAATGAAAATGTACAGCAGTGTTATGAATGTCCTGTAAGCAAATATTGTAATACTTATATTGAAAACGCCAGAAAAAATGTTAATGATGATTCACTAAAGATGATAGATTTGTTTTGCGGAGCAGGTGGGTTGTCGTTAGGATTTACACAGGAAGGATTTGTTACTACCTTGGCAAATGATATCCAGGATTGTTGTGTGGATACATATGCACATAACCATCCGGAGACACCCAGAGACCATATTATATTGGGAAACATAAAAGATGTGGTAAACGAGCTTGATGAATTGCTGGATGGAAGAAGTGCTGACATTGTTATTGGTGGACCACCTTGCCAGGGATTTAGTATGGCTAACAGACAGAGGCTGATAGACGATCCGAGAAATCATCTTTATAAAAGTTATGTTGAAGCAGTAAAAAAAGTTCAGCCTAAATTTTTTGTCATGGAAAATGTCAAAGGGATGCAATCTGTAGCAGAACAGGTAAAAGATGATTTCCGTGCAATCGGGTACTCTGTAGAGTGCCATATACTAAATGCAAAGAATTTCGGAGTGCCTCAAAATCGTGAAAGACTAATATATATAGGTAATTGTCTTGGAATTGATAATGAGAAAATCTTCAATGAGATATTTGAACTTAGCGAAAAGATACCGGAATATAATCTGGGTGATGCTTTATTTGGACTTAGGAAATTGGAAGCTTCAAGAGTGAAAAACTCTACAGAAAGCGGCTCGATAGAAAGTGGATACAAAATAGAAAAGAATTATTGTACTGAAACAAATGATTATATTTCTTATATTAATCAAGGCAGAGTAATTGATGTGGTTTCAAATCATAAGGCCAGATACAACAATGACAGGGATATTGAAATTTTTGGACGAATGGAACCGGGAGATCGTTCAGATGACCCTAAAATAGCAGATATCATGCCTTATGCCAGAAGAAATGGAATTTTTAAGGATAAATATTTTAAACTGGAAAATGATAAGGTTTGTAAAACGATAACTGCGCATATGAAATTTGACTGCAATATGTATATACATCCTACCCAGGCAAGAGGATTAACGCCAAGAGAAGCGGCAAGAGTACAGTCTTATCCTGATGATTATTTTTTCAGAGGGGCATATACGAAGACATATATGCAGATAGGAAATTCTGTTCCGCCACTTTTGGGAAGGGCAATAGCACAAGTGATAAAAGGCTATATGAAAGGCGGTAATGCTTGATGAATTTTGTAGAAGCAATAAGAGTAATAAAGAATATAATTCCACAGTGTTCTGCAAACGAATATGATGGAATACTGGTAAAAAGACTGGAAGCGTCTAATACCCTGGATGAGGGGAGAACAACTAATCAGACACACATAGCAATATCTGGAGAACAGATGAATATGTTCCCGTATCTCATGGCTGATGGTTATTTTAACTGCGATTATAGTGAAAAAGATGAACAGTTAAAAAAATATTTTATAACACAGATCCCACTTTACATTTACCAGGACAATATTTCATATTTAGAGGCTGATGAGAAAAGCGGAATCATTTTTGACGAAAATAAAAAAAGTTGTGTTTGTGCAAGCGTGGTAAGAAGTAGGAGAAAAGAACAGGCAGATCAAGTACAACTTTCATTGATTACTAGTGATGATGTGGATTTTGTTAAGTTTAGAAAGTTGTTACACACCGGAGACTTTCTGGTGATCTTGAAACATAAAGAGAGGTTGAGCTATGATTGTATTGGAATAAGAGCAGCTGATGAAAATAATGGAGAGTATCATCTTTCTGTGCTAAACAACAAATTTTACAAATTACCGACTAATACGAAAGTTGATATAAAGAAATATATTAAAATTAAAGATTCCAAAGTTGAAAATAGAAATTTTACAATCTCGGAATTAGGAAACATTCTTAAAGAAATGTATAGTAATGCAGAAAATAAAATGCAAGTGGCTTCTATCCATATTTTCGGAATAAAGTACGGAAAAAACATTATTCAAAAGGCATTCAAATCATTGGATATAGTTAAAGCTGCTGGAATAAATGAATCATACTCTACAGAATTACAAAAGGCTTTGAATATATACAGATGTCTTGAACAGAATTCATATGGTATTTATATTTCAGATGAGAATGCGATAAAAGAAGAAAAAGAAGTTTTAGGCGAGAGAAAAACAGGAGCAGAAAATATACTTTTGTATGGAGTCCCAGGATCTGGTAAAAGCCATGAAATAAAAACAAAATATTGTAATGATGAAAAAATGATGGAAAGGGTTGTTTTTCATCCCGATTATACATACTCAGATTTTGTGGGGCAGATATTGCCGAGAGTGGAAAAAGATAAAGACGGCAATGAGAAGTTAAAATATGTGTTTACACCAGGACCATTTACCAGAATGTTAAAGAAAGCACAAGAAGATCCCAGTAATCATTATTATCTTGTTATAGAAGAATTAAATCGTGGCAATGCACCTGCAATATTTGGAGAGATATTTCAGTTACTGGATCGAAAAGATGAGGATGAATTTCCTGCAGAAGAAGTTGGGGAGAGTGAATATGGAATTTCAAATTATGATGTTGCAAAAGAGGTATATGGGGATGAAAATCACCCGGTAAGGATTCCTTCCAATATGAACATTCTGGCAACAATGAATACGGCTGATCAGAATGTGTTTACACTGGATACTGCGTTCTTGCGAAGATGGAGTACAAGACAGATAGAGAATAATTTTGAAAAATCTGAACATTCAAAAGATATGATTGATGGTACAAAAGTAAGTTGGGGGACCTTTGCTACTGTAATTAACGATATGATTATTGATAGTAATACTGACATGGTAAGCTCTGCAGATAAGCGTTTGGGAATATATTTTGCAAAGAAAAAAGAATTGGATGCAGATAAGTTCTCTGAAAAAGTGCTTAAACATTTATGGGATAATGCTTTTAGAATGGATCCGACAGTAATATTTAATGAGAGCTGTAAATCTCTGGAGGATGTGGTTAGTAAGTATGAAACAAGTGAAGCTGATAAATTGGAATCTGTATTGAGAACAGAAGTCTATGAGAAGATGCTTTTAAAAATGAAGCAGCGAAATATAGAAAATGATGAAAAGTAGGTGGTGATTTTTTGAGGAAAGTTGATATAAGAAGCAAGTGCAGAGTGAATTCTAATTGTGAAAAGGATACATTTGTTGGATTGAGATGTAGTGATGGCGATATTAGTATTAACTTTCCGATAGGTTATCATATATCTGAAGACGACAATGAACTTCGCAAGGACATTATGTTACTATTTACAACACTCTCGGCTAATACAAAGCGAAAGGAATCAGATGTTCTTAGACAAGGAAATGCTTTTGATGAAATGGAATTTCCGTTGCAGTCATATTTATATCTTATAAAAGATTTTTTTGCAAGAGGTTATTATAAAGAACAGGAAGTTTCATATAAAGTTGCTAAAAAAGGAAAAATAAATTGGAACAGAACAATAAAAACTCAGAAGTCTTATGTACAGGGTACAGATGTATTTTATCTGGATTTTGTAACAAAGAACGATCGTGTTAAAGAAAATGAACTGATTACATTAATACATGAGTATTGTGTGTATGAGAGTTTTGAACAAATGGGATGGCTTTTTACCAGAATAATGCCAGAAAAACCACGAATTATAAAGCAGGACAGAATCTTCCGTTCGGTTCTTAAAGAAAAGCTTGCAAATACATATAATGATAAAAATCGCATATTGTTTAGACATATGTTGGCAATTATTGATTTTGAGGGAGATAGAAATTCTGACAAGACTTATAGATACGGAACTTATCGCTTTGAATATGTCTGGGAAAAAATGATTGATAAAGTATTCGGTATAGAAAATAAAGCTGATTATTTTCCGAAGACTTCATGGTGGATTGATAAGACGAAACATGAAAATGCTTCTCTTGAACCAGATACGATTATGATAAGTGGAACAAATGTGTACATTCTTGATGCAAAGTATTATAAATACGGAGTAACTGGAAATACCAGGGATCTTCCTGAATCAACATCAATTAATAAACAGATTACATATGGGGAGTATGTAGCTACTGAGAAAAAATTTAAGAAAAAACATGGAGATAACATGAGGGTGTATAATGCATTTCTTATGCCTTTTGATTCGTTGAAAAGGAAATGTCCGGATAATTCCCAGATGCTTAAAATAGGAGAAGCAATAAGTAATTGGAAGGATAATTCAGAAGAATATCAGAAAATACAGGGAATTCTCATTGATGTTAAATCTTTAATGAGTATAAATGTCCGGCAGGAAATGAATGAAATAGAAAAATTGGCGAAGTTAATTGAAAGCTGATTGTTGAGGTGATTTTGTGACTGATGTTTTAACAAAAGAACAGCGGCATAAGAATATGAAAAATATTCGCGGAAAAGATACCAGGATAGAAGTTATATTAAGAAAAGCCTTATGGAATAAAGGTTATCGGTATCGGAAAAATTACAAAAAATTACCTGGAAGTCCAGATATTGCGTTGACAAAATATAAGATTGCGATATTCTGCGATGGAGAATTTTTCCATGGAAAAGATTGGGAAAAGTTAGAATTGAAATTAAAGAATAGTAATAACAGTGAATTCTGGATTAAGAAAATATCACGTAACATGGAGCGAGACGACGAGATAAATAAAAAGTTAAACTATGAAGGATGGACTGTTATCCGATTTTGGGGAGAAGATATAAAGAAATATACGGATGAGTGTGTTAAAACAGTGGAAGAGGCAATATTTGATGTGATTATTTGTGATAATGATGAAGGTTAAATTTGGAGGTGCTGACATTGCAGATTGATAAAATTCCCAAAATATTTATATCATATTCATGGAGTAGTGATGCACTTGTACTTGAGCTTGCGAACAGATTGGTTTCCCATGGGGTAGATGTCGTCCTTGACAAATGGGATTTGAAAGAGGGAAATGATAAATATGAATTTATGGAAAGGTGTGTTAATGATTCGAGTATTACAAAAGTACTCATAATTTGTGATAAAGCATACGCACAGAAAGCAAATGACCGTACTGGAGGTGTAGGAGATGAAACAGTAATTATTTCCAGTGAAGTGTACGGAAATGCAAGACAAGAAAAGTTCATCCCAATTATTGCAGAGCGAGATGAAGAGGGAAAGGAATATGTACCAACTTATATAAAAACCAGAATATATATTGATCTTTCGAATCCGGAAAAATATGAGGAAGAATATGAGAAACTTCTTCGAAATATATATGAAAAACCTCAGTTTGTAAAACCACCTCTTGGAAAGAAACCAGAATGGTTGGATGAGGAAAAGACTAATTTTTTTCCAGTAAAAGATTTGATTCGTCAAATCAGAGGAGGTAATACATCAATTAAACGAAAGAGCTGCATAGCAAGATTTCAAGAAGCATATATTGAGGCTTTAAAATCTTATTATATTTGTAATGTAAAACCAGAAGAAGCATATAATAATTTCCTAAATACAAAAACAGTACGTGATATATATTTGGAATTTGTAGAAACGATTGCCGAAACCGAAAGCAATTATGCGGAGACGCTTGCAGAATCTTTTGAGTACTTATATAACAAATTAACTTGTGTAAAAACATTTAATCCACAGGCATATTCTGCAAATAAGAATGATTTGGATGTATATAAAATTCTTTTGTGGGAATTGTTCATCTGTGTTATTGCTTATTTACGTCATATTAAAGACTATGAGGCAATAAATATATTGCTAACATATACATATTTTTTAGAGAACAGTCTTTTTGGTGGAGAAATTAAACAAACTAATTATACAACATTTAGACATCATAGTTTTGTCATTGAAGAACATTATAAGCCAATGTCTCAAATGAAAGATAAGTATACTTTAGTTGGCAATATTATTTGCAGTCAAAGAGAAAAATTTCCGATATATACGGCAGAAGCAATTGCAGAAGCAGATTTATTTTTATATCAGGTTTGTAATGCCTATGATCTTCCTAAAAATGAGCGAATTTGGTATGGCACTTGTTGGTTTCCTACATGTTATATTTATGTTGAAAATAAAGGGCTAGAATGGGAAAGAATGAAGTCACGTAGATATTGTAAAAAAATGGAGGTATTATTTGGCGTAAATGATATTGAAGAACTAAAGGGAAAAATAGAAAAATGTGTGTATAATTCTGAAATAAGTTATTTAAGGGGATGGGATGCTGCGCCTGCTATCTTAAACTATATTAAAGTTGAGGATATTGGAACCTTAAATTGATATACGTTATGAAATGGGATTAAATGTCTGAAATTACTAAAGAAGATGCATATTTACGTTTCAACAAGGAACTTATGAAAACAGTTAGAGTAGTTGCAGCTGTAATAAAAACTGTTAATGAAAATGACGAACCCATTATTTTCTTGGACGATTGTGACGCACATCTTGCAGAAGCCTTTTTAAACATGCTCTAGGAATTTTGCACCTTATATTGGATTTACGGAAGCAGAGGTAAAGACGCTTACCGAGAAATATAACCAGGATTATGAGAAGAAAATAACGGGAGGGACCCACCATGGGACATTTCTATTTCATCCGGCACGGGCAGACCGTGTGGAATGTTGAGAACAAAATATGCGGGGCTACAGACAGTCCGCTTACAGAATATGGACGCGAGCAGGCAAAGGAGACGGGACAGAAGATTCTTACAGAGGGGGTTAAGGCAGATGAAATCCTCTGCTCTCCGCTTAACAGGGCAGCGGATACTGCCAGGTTGATTTCGGAAATGACAGGAATTCCATACAGGGTGGAACCAAGGCTGATTGAGCAGAATTTTGGAAAATGGGAGTCCACTCCCCGGGATGGGAAGGATTTCAAGAAAGCAAAGGAGTTTTTTGCATGCAGTCATGAAGGCGGAGAATCAACACTTCGGCTGGCGCAGAGAATCTATAATCTTCTTGATGAAATAAAAGCAGAGTCCGATAAAAAGACCTACATCCTGGTTGCTCACAACGGAATCGCCAGAGTGGTACAGTCCTATTTTACGGATATGACAAATGAGGAATATGCTGCATTTGGAGTAAAAAACTGTGCTGTGGTTCGATATGATTTTAAATGACAAAAGAATATTCGGAATATGAATGATTATTTTGAAACGGTAAGTAATCTTGAGGTAATTAAGCCGGAAAAGAAACGAATAACTCTGCGCCATTATCCTGATTAAAGAGGCAAACGAAGGAGAACAGGGAAAAGAGACTGGAGAAAAACTAAATGATAGTTAATAAGTGTTCGGAAATTTTATTAGCAAAATCAAAAAAACTATATGGGAACTACCGGGATAACTGTACAGTTGTCCAGAGAATGCTGGAAAAATATAAAAAGTTATATCCTAATATTTCTGATTATTCTATAATGCATTTTATCGATATTGCAGAATTTTGTGATATGATAATGGATAAGCAGAAACTGGAAAATCTGAATGAAGATGAGTGCTACTGTCTTTTGTCCGCAGCGCTATTTGCACATATTGGATTTGGCTTAAATCAGGAAATTATGAATAGATATGTGGACAAGCTTGGAATTCAGAAGCAGGCAGAAGAGCTTACGTTCTTTCAGGTTATGAGTAAATATCATGTTTTGTTCAGTGCATGCCTGTTGGAAGAATACGGCGATATATTTGAATTTCCATCAGATCTGCATAAATATGCCATAATCCGTATGCTTCACTTTATCGGTGAAAATGGTACAGCACCTGTTCAGTTAGAAGAAGCTTTGGTGTTGAACAATCAAAATGTTATCAGGCTGAAGGAACTGGCAGCTGTGTTAGCTGTTGGAAACCAGCTGGCAGAACTAAAAAATGCAAATATTGATTTGAGCTATGACAAGTTCGACAAATATAATTCCGAAGAAATCGTTGGATTTGTTGAAAGAAACGTGGTAAGAAGTATTAAGGTAAAAGATGGCAAGCTGGTGATAGAAGCAGGCGGTTCGGATTCGGCTTATACACTGATTGAGCGGAAGGTAAATTTAATTATTGATAATTTCGGGAAAATTGTCAGTAGTCTGTCTGACCGGTCAGACTACAGTTTGAATCTTTTTTCCATTGTTTCCATAGAGCTTCACCGCCTTCCGTCTGCGGAAACAGCTGAAAAAATCTATCTGAACAAAGAAATCGAAGAATCATGGACAGATAAGGACAGGGAACTGTTTCAGAAGCTTTCTCCTGAGGAAAGAGTGTTTTATGCCGATTATTTATCCACAGAATTCGAGACAACCAAATTCCTTATAGAGTTCGCGAAAACCAACAAAGCCGTACTGGAAGGATTAGAGTACAGAGTGAAATCACCGAAATCCTTGTACAATAAGCTTTATCAGAGAGTAGAGAAATCCTTCTTTGATTCGCTGGCGGATGTAGTCCGTTATACGATCATACTGGATCCGGAAGATTATGTAGAACAGATCCGTTCTGTTATAACGGCTTTGTCTGAGAAAAACTGGAAAATTTATGCATTAAAAAATTATTGGACTAATGACGGTTTTCCATACAATGGCGTGAATACCAAATTTAAAAATCCGCGCAACTACCGAATTGAAATCCAGTTTCATACAAAGGAAAGCTTTGATGTGAAAATGAGCAAGGAAGACCACGACTTGTATGAGCAGAGAAGAGTCCTTGAGCCTGGATGTGATGAGTATAACAGGATATTGCAGCTGCAGCTGAACTTATATTCTAATATGGAGTATCCAAAAAACATTGCACTTTTAGATAATATTTGAACAAATTAAGGAAAAGGGGAAGAAATATGTTTTCTTTAAAAGAAAAAGAAGTAAATACTGGACGCCAGAGAGAGCTTGACCTGGTAAAAGGCTTTCTGATGATCATGATTGTATTTATACATTCCTTTCAGACAATTGCAGGTGCAGCAGCGGCAGAGTCAAGTGTACATAAAATTATGTTTGCCCTGTTTATGCCTACCGGAGCCTGCTTATATCTGTTTACCATGGGTTTTGGAAGTGTTTTTACACGTCATTCCCAGCCAAAGGACATGGTCAGAAACGGTATAAAACTGTTGATTTACCAAGGCATAAGCAATTTGTGCTATGCGGCAGTCATGACGGTCAGCTACGCCATTAGAAATTCTATTACAGGAGAAGTAGCAGGCAGCAGGGAAGTATTTGAAGCAAGTCGGTATTCCATGCTTACATTTGTGAATATTTTTTTCATATCTGGTATGTGCTACCTTGTACTTGCTTTGTACAGGAAATTTAATGTAAAACTTGGCGGTTACATAATAAGTGCATTGATAGTGGGAATCGTAACACCTTTTACCAAACTGCTGGTTTCTGATAATCAGGCACTTAACTGGCTTCTGGATATGACCTTTGGGGGAAAAGGTGAGACAAGCTTCTGCTTTTTTCCATATCTGAGTTATGTATTTTTAGGATATGTTTTTGCAAAAGTAATCAGAAGAGTACCAGAGGATGAAAAAGGAGCTTTTTACAAAAAGAGCGGTCTGGTATGCGGAATCGTAGCGGCAGCCTGGTTTGTAATCTGCATCGTAATGCATCCGGGTGTTGACGGATTCTTTAATTATATGATCGAACAGTATCGAACTCCCGGACTTGTGAAAGTAGTGGGAACCTTCTGCAGCATTATCCTTGTATTTGCAGTGGCATTTTTTCTCATGCCGATTATAGAAAAATGGAAATTTGTTTACAATAAGCTGTGCTATTATTCCAGGCAGATATCCAAAATGTATGCAGTGCATATTGGAGTATATTGGACGATTGCTGGTTTTGCAGCTTTTTACGAATTTAGTGTAAGAGATTGTCTGATTTTGTCAGTCGTTGTGCTGATCGTAACAGATCTACTTGTGCAGGGATATTTGAAACTGACAGATAAGCTAAAGGGATAAAAATGGAACAATACTATTATAATCATATGAACAAACCCCAGCAGGCTGCTTATCACAGCATTTTTGTCGGGGTGAAAAATCTATCGGATGAAATTCAGGTTCCGGCACTTTCCGGAGAGGAGCTTTACAATATTTTTTTCCAGATGAGGCTGGACCATCCGGAAATATTCTGGGTAACCAATTTTAAATATCGTTACTACAAAGATTCGCCGAACCTGATTTTCATACCGGAATATCTTTTTGAGAAAAACAAGATCCGGGAGCATCAGAAGGCTCTGACAGCCAGGGTAGAGAAGCTTGTCCGCCCGGCACAGAAGATGTCTGAGTGGGAAAAAGAGAAATATGTGCACGATTTTATCTGCGAAAATGTCCGTTATGACAAACTGAAAAAAGCATATTCCCATGAGATCATAGGTCCTCTTGGACAGAGCGTCGGGGTATGCGAGGGCATTGCGAAAGCGGTGAAGGTTCTTCTGGATGCGCTGGGAGTATGGTGTGTGATCGCAATTTGCGGTAACAATCCGGAAAAAGGAATCAAATACCGGCACACCTGGAATATTGTAAAGATAAATGGCACATATTATCATTTAGATGCCACTTTTGACAACAGCCTGGGAAAAGATCGCGAAAACAAGGAAATCCGCTATGACTATTTCAACCTGGATGATCAGCAGATCTTTCGCGATCATGAGCCCTTGATCGCGCCTGCGCCTCATTGCAATGATCATGATCATTTTTACTACAAAGAGAAGAAATTATCATTTACCAAACAGGAGGATGTATACAAGCGGTCTTTGCAGGCTGCTAAGAAAGGAAAGGTGCTTGTTTTTCACTGGCGGGGTGGATACCTGACAAAAGAAGTATTAAATGAGCTTCTTGACCTAATCCGCAAAGCAGGCATGGAAAAAGAGAAAAACGCAATGGTCAGCATAAACTGGCCTCAGGCAGTTCTTCGCGTCCAGTATGCTGACATACAGGTACAGGAGAGTGTTATGCTGGAGGAAGCGAATGAAGGGGAGAAGGATTGATGAAATGACCCAAGGAATTTTGTGCTAAAACTGTCCAGGTTACTGTTCGGAAAAAATTAAAACATTGTTGAAAGAATTCTATTGTTATATGATTTCGTAAGTGATATACTTAAACACAAGAAGAACCGTGTAAAATTATAGTTTACTTTTTGCGCGGTTTCTTATATATGCAGCGGTTAGTTTAAACTAACAAAAAGACGGTTTGAAAGATTATAGCGAAAATATAATCAACAAGCTATAGAACTGTTACTATACCGCTGAAGAAAATTATTTTTGCTATATATATGAAAAATTTTTCGATTATACAAGGAAGGAAAATGTAATGTTAATGAATATTTTTGAAGGTATACTGATTCCATTTGTTGGAACAACACTAGGTGCAGCATGTGTGTTTTTTATGAGAAAAACACTTAGCAAGTCAGTGCAACGTGCACTTGCAGGGTTTGCAGCAGGCATAATGGTTGCTGCTTCAATCTGGAGTCTTCTGATTCCGGCTATTAAACAATCTGAGAGTATGGGAAGATTATCATTTGTTCCGGCAGTTGTTGGGTTCTGGATTGGTATTTTGTTTTTACTAGCGCTCGATCATTTGATTCCACATCTTCATGTTGGAAGTGATCAGGCAGAGGGACCGAAAAGCAAGCTTGGCCGTACAACAATGATGGTGTTGGCTGTTACACTACACAACATCCCTGAAGGTATGGCAGTCGGTGTAATGTATGCAGGATTTCTTGCTGAAAATGCACAGATTACAGCAACAAGTGCACTCGTTTTATCACTTGGAATTGCCATTCAGAATTTTCCGGAAGGAGCGATTATATCCATGCCGCTTAGGGCAGAGGGCGAAAGCAAGGGAAAGGCATTTCTCGGAGGTGTACTTTCAGGAGTGGTTGAACCGATTGGAGCAGTACTGACGATTCTTGCTGCACAGCTGATAATCCCGGCATTACCATATTTACTGAGCTTTGCAGCAGGAGCCATGTTATATGTTGTGGTTGAAGAACTAATTCCGGAAATGTCGCAGGGACAGCACTCGAATATTGGTACGCTTTTCTTTGCACTTGGATTTAGTTTGATGATGATCCTAGATGTGGCATTAGGGTAAGAGGCGAGAAATGATTCTTAGCGATTATGCTGGCAGTTACATTTGAAAGCAGTTTTGGAGATAAATTTATGTATCAACATGCTATGAAGGCACCAGATGAAATGAGGGAATTGCATAAGCAGTTTTATGCTTATATGAAAAGAATGAAGAAATGCGGATGCAAGGCGAAAAGGTACAGTGATTGGAGAAAAAAACATGAAAAATGAAGAATATAAAAAATGTCAATTAAAGAATTTACAAAAGCAGCAGGAAGATATGAAAGTAGCCATGCTGGTATTTACGAAATGTGCAAGAAAGATTATCCGGATCCACAGGCATTTTTTGACAGTGTGAAGAGATGTCTTCGCCCAAATGGAAGGTTGGTTCTTAGAGATGTGACCAGTGACAACAAAGTATTGGTATGGCTAATGAATACATTGGAAATGCCGTTGGCAAATATATGCGGACATGGAGATGTCCAGGTGCCAACAAGAGATGTGGTCATAAAATGTTGCAAAAAAGCAGGATTAAAAGTAGAAAAATTTGAAATTCGTAAAGGTATGCGAATGCATTGT
>NZ_JBDGDM010000055.1:0-29810 GCF_040908885.1 Ruminococcus sp. RTP21358st1_G6_RTP21358_211008 | reverse complement strand
TGTTGATGGAAGCATTATACTACATTGGGACATTTTCCTTTATGGTATATTAGGACATTATCATAAATGGTTCATATGTATAGAAAACGCAAAAAAAATTTGTTTGACTTTTAGAAAAACAGGCAATATAATTAAATCAAACGAGTAGCAGGTAAGCGTAAATCCAGTTTACAAGCTGCTCGTTTTTGTTTTACTAAAAATGAATGTCGCCATGAAAAAGTGTGTAGCCTGTCAGCGTAAGTCCAGCTTATATGACAGGGTGCGCGCTTTTTTTGTGCAGAAAAAGAGAGGAGTTAAAACAAAATGGCGGAAAGCAACAAGATGAAGGAGATGCCGGTGAATAAGCTTATGGTCCAGATGGGGATCCCGATGATCCTATCTATGGCATTGCAGGCAGTCTATAACATAGTAGACAGTGCGTTTGTAGGAAATATGAGAGTGGGCAGTGAAGCAGCACTAAATGCACTGACCCTGGTATTCCCGATTCAGATGCTTATGGTGGCAGTGGGAATCGGAACGGGTGTAGGAACCAATGCACTTCTTGCAAGGACACTGGGACAGGGAAACCGTAAAAAAGCTGCGAAGGTAGCAGGAAACAGCCTGTTTTTGGGTGTGATCATTTATGTGGTTTGTTTATTATTTGGCATCTTTGGAGTGAGAGCATATATTTCATCTCAGACAGTAGATGCAGAAGTACTTGAGATGGGAGTAAGTTATCTGCGGATATGTTGTGTGATTTCTTTTGGAATCATCTTCTTTTCTTTGTTTGAAAAGCTGTTACAGGCCACAGGACGCTCTCTTTATTCTACAATCGGTCAGGTGGTTGGAGCAGTTATAAATATCATCCTTGATCCGATCATGATCTATGGGATTGGACCTTGCCCGGAAATGGGAGTGAAAGGTGCAGCCTACGCAACTGTAATTGGACAGGTAGCATCCGCAGTATTACTGCTTATCTTTCATATCAAATTAGATAAGGAATTTGAGCATGGGGCAAAATACATGAAGCCGGATGGCAGAATTATCAAGGAAATCTATGCAATCGGACTTCCGGCGATTATCGCTCAGGCACTGATGTCTATTATGGTTTATGTGATGAATCTGATCCTGAAGTTCAATCCGTCAGCACAGACAGCTTATGGATTGTTCTATAAAGTTCAGCAGTTTGTTCTCTTCCTTGCATTTGGTCTGCGAGATGCAATCACTCCGATCATTGCATTTGCTTATGGAATGAGAAGTAAAAAGAGAATTCAGGATGGTATCAAATATGGACTTATTTATATCGTTGCATTAATGATTATTGGAATTGCAATTACGGAGATTTTCCCCGGAGCATTTGCAACGCTGTTTAATGCGGGACAGTCGAGAGAATATTTTATCGGTGCGATGAGAGTGATCTCGGTAAGCTTCCTGTTTGCCGGAATCAATGTTGCTTATCAGGGCATTTATCAGGCACTGGACGGTGGTGTGGAATCGTTGGTTATTTCACTTTTGAGACAGCTTATTATCATTTTGCCACTGGCCGGAATCTTTTCACTGTTTGTAAGAAATGGTCAGGTGGGCGTTTCAATGATTTGGTGGGCATTTCCGATTACAGAAGTAATTGCATGCCTGGTAGGCTATGTATTTTTAAAGAGGATTAGAAAAAACAAAGTTGATACTTTGCGTTAAGGAGGAACTGGAAATGGCAAAAAGAATCATTACAATCAGCAGAGAATTTGGAAGCGGTGGACGTTTTATCGGAGAAGAAGTCGCGAAGAAGCTGGGAATTGCTTATTATGATAAAAATGTTATTAATGAGATTGCAGAAAAGTCCGGTTTATCACCGGAGTATATTCAGGAAAATGCAGAGTTAGCTCCGAAAAAAGGGTTGTTTGCATATGCACTTGCAGGGCGTGACATCACAGGGAAGTCTGTGGAGGATATGGTACATGAGGCGCAGCGAAAAGTTATTTTAGAATTGGCAGAGAAGGCTCCTTGCGTGATCATTGGAAGAAACGCAGATTATATCCTGAAAGACCGGGACGATGTGCTGAATGTATTCATTCATGGGGATATGCCGGAGAAAACACAGAGGATCATTCGCTTATATAATGTAGATGAGAAGAAAGCAGTGAAAATGATGGCAGACACAGATAAAAGACGTATGACAAATTATAACTTTTACACGGAGCATAAATGGGGAAAGGCCAGTAATTATACGTTGTGTCTGAACAGTTCACAGCTTGGATATGACAGATGTGAGAAGATCATTATGGAATGCATTAAATAACAGGAGGTGTATACTGTTTACTACAAATTGCTGTTGGTTCCAGGGCAGGAATATTAGACGAAATAGTCAGTGAGGTTTCTATGGCGATTTCCATTTTTCGCTATGGATGGAAAAATATGGATTCTTCTGAAACTGAGACATAATAACAAAAACTGGTTGATAAACCAGATAAAAGTGATATACTGAATGCAGAAAAGAAACCGTGTGGGATTCCAATTTTGTTTCACACGGTTTTTTAGAAAATATGAGTTAGATGCAACTAATATGCATGATAATAATTTATTGGGAAATGTAAAATAGTACAGATTTCTATGAGAATATTGATTTATGGTGCAGGTGTGATTGGAGAAAAAAGCATGAAAAACGAAGAATACAAAAAATTATCAATCAACGAGTTTACAAAAGCAGCAGGAAGATATGAAAGTAACCATGCTGGTATTTACGAAATGTGCAAGAAGGATTATCCGGATATTCTGGAAGAATTAGAGAAGGAGCCATTTAGAGATTTATTGGATGCAGGCTGCGGACCTGCTCCGATGATTTCTTTATTATCAGAAAAATATCCAGACCGGCATTATACAGGACTGGATCTGACTCCTGCGATGATTGAACAGGCAAAAAAGAAAGATATTCCAAATGCAATATTTGTTGTGGGAGACTGTGAGAATTTTCCTTTTGAAAACGATTCATTTGATGCAATTATTTGTTCTATGAGTTTCCATCATTATCCGGATCCACAGGCATTTTTTGACAGTGTGAAAAGATGTCTTCGCCCAAATGGAAGATTGATTCTGCGAGATGTGACTAGTGACAATAAAGTATTGGTATGGCTGATGAATACACTGGAAATGCCTCTGGCAAATATATGCGGACACGGAGATGTCCGGGTTCCAACAAGAGATATGGTCATGAAGTGCTGCAGAAAAGCAGGGTTAGAAGTAGAAAAATTTGAAACCCGTAAAGGTATGAGGATGCATTGTGTTGTGAGAAAATCTATGGGAGAAGGCGACAGGCAATGAAAGAAAAAGTGAATGTGACAGGTGTGCCAGAAACGATGGTACAGACTTTGTATGCAAGAGCAAAAGAAACAAAAAAGCAAAATGCCAAAATCAAGGATGAGATTGCAGTAGAACTTGTGGAGAAGCTGGACTATAACTTTTCCAAAGCAGATAAGGATAAAGCCATGAATTATGGCGTAATTGCGAGAACAATCGTATTAGACCGGATGGTTAAGCAATATCTGGAGAAGCATGCAAATACAGTTGTTATAAATATTGCATGTGGACTGGATACCAGATGTTATCGGATGGAGAGAAAATATCTGCACTGGTACAATGTGGATCTGTCAGAAACGATGAAGATAAGGAGTCAGTTCCTTACCGAAACTGGTCCGGTATATCAGATTGCAAAGTCTGCAATGGATGAATCCTATGTAGATGATATCGATTATCATGGTGAGAATGTTCTGGTAATAATCGAAGGTCTTACAATGTATTTGTGTGAAAAGGATATTAGAAAAATGTTTTCTATTATTGAGAAATCATTCCAGAAGGTAACCGTAATGGTTGAAACCATGTCCCCTTTTGTTATAAAACATGTGAAAGAAAAATCTATAGAGGGGAGCAATGCAAAATTCACATGGGGAGTTAAGAATGGAAAGGAACTGCAAAGAATCATACCGGCATTTTCTGTTCGACAGGAAGTCAGTCTGATTGAAGGAATGAAAGAGCTTATGCCGATTTATCATGTGATAGGAAAGTTTCCAATCGTTCGGAACATCTCAAATAAAATAATAGTTATGGAGAAACGTGGCTGATATTATACAAGCAGGAGATGATACAGATGATGAAAAGACATTTTGATGTGGAATCAGATGGATTTTATGGTGCATACTGGAAATGCAAAACAGGTTCAGACTGTGCAATGATTGCAATGATCGGGGATGATCCGGAGGATTATCTGGCGCGTACATCCGTGAAATGGTTACATAAACTCGGTGTGAATGTGATGACAATGTCACCTGGAAAAAAGGATTATGGACATTTGGTACAGGGCGGAACAAAACGAAAATCAAATTGGAAAATTATAAGGTAGGAGGACAGCGTGGATACAGACAAAATAATACAAGATTTAAACCGCTATTTTGCATGGCTCGTAGCGTTCACACAATCTCCACAAAATAATTAGCACTCACCTCTTGACAGTGCTAACAATCGGTGCTATATTAATAACCGTAATAAGGAAATCATTATAAATGTTTATAAATGCGCAGCCCCTGCGAGTTACTTTTTTAAAGAGCCGCGGAAGCTGCGCTTTATATTAATATCAGCTGAAGGAGGAGAGCCTATGAACATCAGCAAATTTACGCAGAAATCCGTACAGGCTGTTCAGGATCTGGAGAAGGTTGCTTACGAATATGGCAACCAGGAAATCGAACAGGAGCATCTGTTATATACCCTCCTAACACAGGAAGACAGCCTGATTCTCAAACTGATTGAGAAGATGGAAATAAATAAAGAATATTTTCTGAACACAGTGAAGAACGCTCTGGATGCAAAAGTCAAAGTATCTGGCGGCGAACTCCGGTTTGGACAATATCTGAATAAGGCACTTGTAAATGCAGAAGACGAAGCTAAGGCAATGGGAGATGAATACGTATCCGTAGAGCATCTTTTCCTGGCCCTGCTGAAATATCCAAGCCCTAGTATGAAGAAAATCTGGAGCGAATTTGGCATTACCAAAGAGCGTTTCCTGCAGGCACTTTCCACAGTACGTGGAAACCAGCGTGTAGTAAGCGACAATCCGGAAGCCACCTATGATACTTTAAATAAATATGGCGAAGATCTTGTGGAAAAGGCAAGAAGCCAGAAACTGGATCCGGTAATCGGACGTGACAGTGAGATCCGGAATGTGATCCGTATTCTTTCTCGTAAGACCAAGAACAATCCGGTTCTCATCGGTGAGCCCGGTGTTGGTAAAACAGCCGCTGTGGAAGGTCTTGCACAGCGAATTGTAGCAGGAGATGTTCCGGAAGCACTGAAGGATAAGAAAATTTTTGCCTTGGATATGGGCGCACTGGTAGCAGGTGCCAAATACCGTGGTGAATTTGAGGAACGTCTGAAAGCAGTTCTGGAAGAGGTGAAAAAGAGCGAAGGTCAGATCATCCTGTTTATTGATGAGCTTCATCTGATCGTAGGTGCAGGTAAGACGGATGGCGCAATGGATGCCAGCAACATGCTGAAACCAATGCTTGCCCGTGGTGAGCTTCACTGCATCGGTGCTACCACACTGGATGAGTATCGTCAGTATATTGAGAAAGACGCTGCCCTGGAACGTCGTTTCCAGCCGGTTATGGTGGATGAGCCAACTGTGGAAGATACCATTTCTATCCTTCGTGGCCTGAGAGAACGTTACGAAGTATTCCATGGTGTTAAAATCACAGATAGCGCACTTGTTGCAGCTGCAACACTTTCACATCGTTATATTACAGACCGTTTTCTTCCGGATAAGGCAATTGACCTGGTAGATGAGGCCTGTGCCCTGATCAAGACAGAGCTGGATTCCATGCCGACAGAGCTGGATGAGCAGCGCCGTAAAATCGATCAGATGAAAATGGAAGAGCTGTCTCTGAAGAAGGAGACCGATAATTTAAGTAAAGAGCGTCTGGAAGAGCTTCAGAAGGAGCTTGCGGAAATGCAGGATTCTTTCAACACCCAGAAGGCTCAGTGGGAGAACGAGAAACATTCTGTAGAGAAGCTTCAGAAGCTTCGTGAACAGATTGAGGATATGAACAAACAGATCCAGATCGCAAGACAGAACTATGATCTGGAGAAAGCTTCCGAATTGCAGTATGGCGAGCTGCCGAAATTACAGCAGCAGCTGGAAATCGAAGAGCGCAATACAAAAGAGAGCGACAGAAGCCTTGTCCACGAAGTAGTAACAGACGATGAGATCGCAAGGATCATTTCCCGTTGGACCGGCATTCCGGTAGCAAGGCTGACAGAGGGAGAGCGTGCCAAACTGCTTCATCTGGAAGATGAGCTCCACAAACGTGTTATCGGTCAGGACGAGGGTGTACGCCGTGTAACCGATGCCATCCTTCGCTCCAAAGCAGGAATCAAAGATCCGACCAAACCAATCGGTTCTTTCCTGTTCCTTGGACCAACCGGTGTTGGTAAAACAGAGCTTGCCAAAACCCTTGCACAGACTCTTTTCGATGATGAGCAGAATATGGTTCGTATCGACATGAGCGAGTACATGGAGAAATACTCTGTATCCAGACTGATCGGAGCTCCTCCGGGATATGTTGGATACGAGGAAGGCGGACAGCTTACAGAGGCTGTTCGTCGGAAACCGTACAGCGTTGTACTTTTCGATGAGATTGAGAAGGCACATCCAGATGTATTCAATGTACTTCTGCAGGTACTGGATGATGGTCGTATTACCGATTCCCAGGGACGTACTGTAGACTTCAAGAATACAATTCTGATCATGACCTCCAATATCGGATCTCCTTATCTGCTGGATGGTATTGATGAAAATGGAGAAATCAAGGAAGAAGCACAGAAAGAGGTTATGGATGATCTGCGCGGACATTTCCGTCCGGAATTCCTGAACCGTCTGGATGAGATCATTCTGTTTAAGCCATTGACAAAAGATAATATTGGTAGTATCGTTGATCTGATGGTAAAAGAGCTGAATGACCGGCTTGCCGACCAGGAGCTTTCCCTTGAACTGACAGATGCAGCCAAGAAGGATGTCATTGACAATGGTTACGATCCTGTCTACGGTGCAAGACCTCTGAAGCGTTATCTTCAGAAATATGTAGAGACACTGACTGCCAGAAAAATCCTTTCAGGCGAAGTCCATACCGGCGATACACTGGTACTGGATGTGGAGAATGGAGAGTATGTGGTTAAAGTGAAGTAAAGGTTACTGTTCACTGGTAACGTTCCGCGAGGCGTTTTTTGTGAACAAAGTTCACAGAAAACCCGAGAATTGCGGCGCGAAATCATGCGAATGCATGATTTCTGTGCATCGCGAAGCGCGTTACTGTGAACGGAGTGAACAGTAACAAGTAAAGGAAAAGAAAAGGAGTCCAAGTCTTATGATACCAAAAGATCCTATGATTTTGCTTAGTTATGTAAATACCCAGCTTCGGGATTATTACGATTCTCTGGAAGCACTGTGTACCTGCCGCGGACTGAACAGGGAATCTC
Source organism: Ruminococcus sp. RTP21358st1_G6_RTP21358_211008 (assembly GCF_040908885.1). Taxonomy (NCBI): domain Bacteria; kingdom Bacillati; phylum Bacillota; class Clostridia; order Eubacteriales; family Oscillospiraceae; genus Ruminococcus; species Ruminococcus sp. RTP21358st1_G6_RTP21358_211008. The sequence goes on along the minus strand of NZ_JBDGDM010000055.1, from coordinate 22,319 downwards.
TGTTGGATAAGATGGATTCCATCGACTACCACTACGACGAAGAGACCAACCAGTTTATTTGAAATCACAATATTCAATAATTTAATACCGCTTGTCAAAGCTGTGAAAACCGCTTGGCAGGCGGTATTTTTTTGTAACAGGAAATTCCTGTTACGCATTACATAAAAAGCCTGCCGGGCAGGATTGCACTGCGGCGGAAGGGGTGTTGTCGCTCCAGGCGACCCGCCGCAAATGGAGAATCCTGCAAGCAGGATTCTTTTTACCATGAAAATTCCGGACAACAGATAATGTGGTCTTATACATAATAATTAGCCGACAAAATAAATACATATTTTAAATTCAATAAATTTAAGACACAAATCTAAAAAAAATATAAACTGCACAAAAAACACTTGCGTTTCTTGTGGAAAAGTGTAAACTATAAAATTAGTCGGCTAACTAATATGAGAAAGCTGAACAGGAACTTGAAACTGTAATACACACTCCAAAGCTTGTATCTCAGTTTCAGACAGCAAGTGAGGTGAGAATTTGGAAAACAACAATGAGAAAAGCATTCAACGTCTGATTATGGAAATCAGCCGCATGTATATGGAAAAATGCTTTGGTAAACTTAAAAGTCTGGGAATCCATCCAAGACAAATGCCGATTCTGGCTGTTCTGTGGAAAGAAGACGGATGTAGCCAGAAAGAACTGGCCAGCCAGTTAGGCGTGAAGCCGCCTACTGTTACCGTAAGTATCCAACGCCTGGAAAAAATCGGTATTATAGTTCGAAAACAGGATGAAAAAGATCAACGCATAAGCCGGATTTATCTTACAGAAGAAGGAAAAGCAATAATTAATGAAGGTATGCGCATGGCAAAGGAAGGAGAAAAACAGGTTCTGAACGGATTTTCCGAAAGTGAGTTATGTCTGATGAAACGATTCTGCATACAGATCAAGGAAAATATTGCGGCAATGCCAGCACCAGAGTTTTCACCGGAAGAAATGTGCATGGGACATTTTTGCCATAATAAAAAGTAGCACAGGAAACTGAAAAACAAAGCAAAAGGCAGAAAAGCCCGGATGTTTTGAAAAAATGTAGAAAGGACAACCCAAGCATGATTAAATTAATGAAGTATCTGAAAAAATCAGCAGGCTATATCGTCCTGATCATTGGACTGCTGTTTTTGCAGGCATACTGTGATCTGTCCTTGCCGGATTACACCTCCAAGGTAATTAACGTAGGGATCCAGCAGGGGGGAATACCAGATGGTGTTCCGGAAAAAATGCGTCAGAGCACAATGGAAAATCTGCAGATTTTTATGGACGAAGACACACAGAAAGAAGTTCAGGACTCTTATGTCCTGGATGGAGACACATATGAACTGAAAGATGGCATTACAGGGGATAAACGTGAGGAATTAAACGATCTTCTGTGCAAACCTCTGATGATGTACACCTCTTTTACCTCTGGCAGTGAAGAGAGCCAGAAAATGCTTTCCCAGATGCAGGTATCGGAAGGAACGGACCCAATGCAGGTTTTGTCAGCAATGCCGGAGGATGCAAAAAAACAGATGCTGGAGGCTGCAGATGAGAAGCTTTCCGACATGCCGGAATCTATTCTTACACAGGCCGCTGTCAGTGGTGTGAAAGCAGAATACGAAGCTATGGGCGAGGATCTGGATGCAATTCAGATGAATTACATCCGGACATCCGGAATCCAGATGGTCCTGATGGCGCTGGTGATCATGCTGGCCGCTGTAAGTGTTACTTTCCTTTCAGCAAGAGTGGCAGCAGCCCTTGGACATGATCTGCGAGATAATGTATACCGCAAGGTCATTCATTTCTCCAGCAACGAATATCATAAATTTTCCACTGCATCCCTGATCACGCGAAGTACCAACGATGTGCAGCAGGTGCAGCAGGTTATGACCATGATGTTCAGAATCGTTCTGTATGCGCCCATCCTTGGCATCGGAGGCGTGCTCAAGGTTCTCCAGACCGATTCCTCCATGACCTGGATCCTTGGAGCCGCAGTAGCTATCATTCTGATTGTTATTTTTGTACTGTTCCAGATTGCAATGCCGAAATTCACCAGGCTGCAGACTCTCATTGACCGTCTGAACCTGGTAACCAGGGAAATCCTTACCGGAATCCCGGTTATCCGCGCGTTCAGCCGTGAGAAGCATGAGGAAGAGCGTTTTGAAAAAGCAAATATGGATCTGACAAAGACAAACCTGTTTGTAAACCGCTGTATGACATTTATGATGCCGATCATGATGCTGATCATGAACGGTGTATCTGTAGCGATTATCTATTTCGGTGCACATGGCGTTGACAATGGAACTATGCAGGTAGGAAATATGATGGCATTTATCCAGTACGCAATGCAGATTATTATGTCCTTCCTGATGATCACAGCAATCTCCATTATGCTCCCAAGGGCAAACGTGGCAGCCGGCCGAATCTGTGAGGTCCTGGAAATGGAGCCATCTGTAAATGATCCGGAGGAACCGGTAATGCCAGATAAGCAGGAAAAAGGAACGGTCGAATTTGACCATGTAAGCTTCGCTTATCCGGAAGCAGGGGAAAATGTCATCAACGATATTACCTTTAAGGCAGAAAAAGGCCAGACTGTTGCTATCATCGGAAGTACCGGAAGCGGTAAGAGTACACTGGTCAACCTGATCCCCAGATTTTATGATGCAACGAAGGGCTGTGTAAAAGTAGATGGTGTGGATGTACGAAATATGACACAGCATGAGCTTCGTGACCGTCTGGGCTATGTACCTCAGAAGGGAGTCCTGTTCTCTGGAACCATCGATTCCAACATTCGTTACGGTAAGCCGGATATGCCAGAGGAAGATGTAAAACTGGCAGCTCAGATTGCCCAGTCCGATGACTTTATTGAAGCGAAACCGGAAGGCTACAAAGCACCTATTTCCCAGGGAGGAAATAATGTATCCGGTGGCCAGAAGCAGCGTCTTTCCATTGCAAGAGCGATTGCCAAAAAGCCGGAAATCCTGATCTTTGACGACAGCTTTTCCGCACTTGATTTCAAGACTGACAGCAAGCTTCGCAAGGCTCTGAAGGAAAAGACAAAGGATATTACCACGATTATCGTAGCACAGCGAATCAGCACTATCCTGAATGCAGATCAGATCATTGTGCTGGATGACGGAAATATGGCAGGCATCGGCACCCACAAGGAATTGATGAAGAACTGCGAGGTTTACCGCCAGATCGCCATGTCACAGCTTTCAGAGGAGGAATTAGCATGAGTGAAAACAAAGCCAGAGGCCCTATGATGGGTGGTCATCGGAGCCGTGCAATGAACTCCGGGGAAAAGGCAAAAGACTTTAAAGGAGCAATGAAACGACTTTTGAAATACATGGAACGCTACAAATTCCGTTTCGTTCTCATGTTTCTGTTTGCAATTGCAGGAACCATTTTTAACATTGTAGGACCAAAGATCCTTGGAAAGGCAACAACAGAGCTTTTTAACGGTCTGGTAGCCAAGGTAAACGGCACCGGAAGCATTGATTTTGAAAAAATCGGCTATATTTTGTTATGGACATTAGGACTGTATCTGGCAAGTGCCTGCTTCTCCTTTATCCAGGGTTATGTGATGACCGGAATTTCCAACGATGTCACCTACAATTTACGTAAAGATATTTCAAAGAAATTCAGCCGCCTCCCAATGAACTACTATGAGAGCCGGACAAACGGAGAAATCCTTTCCCGCGTAACGAACGATGTGGATACCCTTCAGATGAGCCTGAACCAGAGTATTACCCAGCTGATCACATCAGTTACCACCCTGATCGGTGTATTTGTGATGATGCTGTCCATCAATGTGTGGATGACCCTGGCTGCCCTTCTGATCCTTCCGATGTCTATGCTTATCATCAATTTCGTTATGAAGCACTCCCAGAAATATTTCCAGGCACAGCAGAAGTATCTGGGGGAGGTAAATGGCCAGATTGAAGAGAACTACGGCGGACACAATGTAGTGAAGGTATTTAATAAAGAAGAAGACGTAGTTGCAGAATTTGAAAAAGACAACCAGAAGCTTTACGAATCAGCATGGAAATCCCAGTTTTTCTCCGGAATCATGATGCCGGTCATGCAGTTTGTTGGAAACCTTGGATATGTTATGGTAGCCCTTCTTGGAGGATGGTTCACGATCAAGGGTTCTATTGAAGTAGGTGATATTCAGTCCTTCTTCCAGTATATCCGTAACTTTACCCAGCCCATCCAGCAGATCGCACAGGTAACCAACCTGCTTCAGTCCTCAGCAGCCGCTTCCGAGCGTGTGTTTGAGTTCTTGGATGAGGAGGAAGAGGAGACCACCAAAGAGAATGCTGTTTCTATTGACGGGCTCAGCGGAAATGTAGAATTTGATCATGTAAGCTTCGGTTACAATCCGGAAAAGATCATTGTCCACGATTTTTCGGCAAAGGTCAAAGATGGTCAGAAAATTGCGATTGTAGGGCCTACCGGTGCAGGAAAAACCACCATGGTTAAGCTGCTTATGCGTTTCTATGATGTAAACAGTGGTTCTATTAAGGTAGATGGTCATGATGTAAAAGATTTCAACAGAAGCGAGCTTCATGAAATGTTTGGAATGGTGCTTCAGGATACCTGGCTGTTTTCCGGAACCATTATGGAAAACATCCGCTATGGACGGCTGGATGCTACCGATGAGGAAGTGATCGCAGCAGCAAAGGCTGCTCATATCCACAACTTTATCATGCAGCAGCCGGGAGGCTATAACATGGTTCTGGATGAGGAGACCAGCAATGTTTCCCAGGGCCAGAAGCAGCTCCTGACAATTGCAAGAGCCATTCTTGCAGACAATAAGATCCTGATCCTGGATGAGGCTACCTCCTCCGTTGATACCAGAACCGAGGTACAGATCCAGAAAGCTATGGATAACCTGATGAAAGGCAGAACCAGCTTTGTCATCGCTCACAGACTTTCCACCATTAGGGACGCAGATCTGATCCTGGTTATGAAGGATGGTGACATTATCGAGCAGGGCAGCCATGAAGAGCTGCTTGCAAAGAAAGGCTTCTACGCAGATCTTTACAACAGCCAGTTTGATAAGACGCAGACTGCATAAAAGTAAGTGAAACAGATAAAAAAATACAGCAGCTTTTTCGGAAAATATACGGAAAAACTGCTGTTTTTTTTGTCTTCAGAGAGAAAAAATCCAGGGATTTGCTGTCTGTACTTTTACCCGCAGATAATGTATAATGGAGCAAAGTTTCTGCCGGAAAGGAAGGCAGGGACAAAGTCATAACAACGAAAAAACTCATTTATTGCAGCAGCCCTGGGTGTTTTTTTACAAAGACTTGTAGAAAGGGCTGCAGCGCGAATGTTAAAGGAGTATACCCCCAATGACAATTGATAATAAAGACGGAGCAGCTTTTCTTGCATACGTTACAGATAAATTAGAAACCAGGATCGCCCATATCAGCCAGTCCATTCTGGAAGGACAGAAGGATATCGAAGGAATGCATGAGTATTACTGGGAGAACTATACGGAGATGGACCAGTATGGCTACGAAAATTTCGATAACCAGCAGGCGCTTCTTCACCAGATCAACGCCAACGAGCAGCAGATCCATTTGCGAAAAAGATTTCGTAAAATGCTGGATTCCCCTTTCTTTGGAAGAGTGGATTTCGTATTTGAAGGGGATGAGGAGCCGGAGATTTTTTATATTGGAATCGGAAATTTCGCAGAAGAGGCAGGGCATACGCCTCTGATCTATGACTGGCGTGCTCCTGTCAGCGGGCTTTTCTACGACTATGATAAAGGCCCGGCGTCTTATCAGGCACCGCTGGGAACCATCTGCGGCGAAATTGCCTCCAAGTGGCAGTACAAGATTCGAAATGGCCGTATGCTTTACCAGTTTGAAAGTGATGTGAAGATTGATGACGAGATTCTTATGGCAGAACTTGGCAGCGGAGGCAGCACTGCGCTGAAAAATATTGTCCGCACTATCCAGAAGGAGCAGAATGCCATCATTCGAAACACCAGGGATAAGATCATGGTAATCCAGGGCGCAGCCGGAAGCGGCAAGACCTCCATTGCCTTGCACAGGATTGCCTATCTTTTGTATCACGACCGCAAGAATCTGAAATCCTCCAATATCCTGATCCTGTCTCCCAACAGCATCTTTTCTGATTATATTTCCCATATACTTCCGGAACTGGGAGAGGAAAATATTAAAGAAATGAGCTTTGATCTTTTTGCCTACAGACAGCTGAAAGATACGGTATCTGACTGCGAAGACCGTTATGACCAGATTGAGCGCAGCCTGAATTTCCCGGATATGCCTTCCTTATATAAGGAAAAACAGTCCAGGGAATTTTTGAATCGGATGGAGGGGTATCTCACCTCCTTAGAAGATGAGCTGATGGATTTTCGTGATGTGGAATATAAGAACTTTACGAAAAAAGAAGAGGAGATCATTGATCTTTTTTATTTTAAATTCCAGGATATCCCTCTGTTATCACGTATGGAGGCAGTTGCAGAGAATTTCATTGATGAGGTAGAGACGCTTCGGGACAATGATATGGATGAGGAAGAACGTGCCATTGTAATGGAGAAATTCATGAATATGTATGAGACTCAGGATCTCTATGTGATCTACAGCCGTTTTCTGGAAAGCTGCGGCTATCCGGGACTTCCCCATGTACAGCTTCAGGAGCGAAAGCTTCGGTATGAGGACGTCTATCCGGTACTTTACATGAAGTACCGCCTTCTTCGCCAGACCAGCCACAATGGTATCAAGCACCTGGTAGTAGACGAAATGCAGGATTATTCAAGGCTTCAGTATCTGATCCTTAAAATGATGTTTCCCTGCCGCATGACCATTCTGGGGGACAAAGCCCAGACTATGGAAGATGAGGCTCAGGATGTCCTGGGATTTTTACCGAAAATTTTCGGAAAAGAGATCCGCAGGATCGTCATGAACAAAAGCTACCGAAACACTGTGGAGATTGCTTCTTATGCGAATCAGCTTGCAGGGATTACAGATATGGATCTGTTTGATCGTCATGGCCAGCCAGTGGAAGAATTATTTTTTAAAGGGAAAAAACAGCAGGCAATGGAAGTGGCTCTGGATGAGCTTGTGAATAAGCTTCAGCTGGGAGCAGAACAGTTTGAGACAGCTGCGTTGATCCTTCGCACGGAATCTGAGGCAAAAGATGCCGCCCGCATTCTGAAAGAAAAACTGGAAAATACAGGGTTTGATGTGGAAAATCGTTTCTCGTACCTGCATCGTGACAGTACCAGCTTTTGCAAAGGCCTTACAGTTACTACGTTTTATCTTGCAAAAGGTCTGGAATTTGACCAGGTATTTTCCCTGTTCCCTGCAGCAGATCAGAGCCCGATTGCAAAACAGGGACGTTATATTGCAGCTACCAGAGCGCTTCATAAATTGCATATGTACGAATACGGAAAATAAATATTACAAAAGTATGACAAACAGAGCGTAAAATAAAAAAGAAATTCAGGTTGTCGAAATATGCTGTCAAATGCAACGTACATTTTGCAGACAGGATTTTACAAACACCCTCTGAAAAAATGTATAAAGTTCGTCACGAAAGTTTATAATATTTTCAATTTAGAGTTACTGTTCACTGGTAATATTCCGCGAGGTGTTTTTTGTGAACAAAGTTCACAGAAAACCCGAGAGTTGCGGCGCGAAATCATGCAAAGCATGATTTCTGTGCATCGCGAAGCGTGTTACTGTGAACGGAGTGAACAGTAACAATTTAGATTCTACAGTGGGAAATCCATTGACAGGCTTGTAATAAAATTGTAAAATACAGCTCGGGAGATTTTTATAAACGAGAAATATTTTCGTTTTGTTAATGAAATAGAATAATGTAGATTTACAAAATTTACTTATGAAAAGAAATAAGGAGGATACTATGAAGAACAAAAAGATTTTAGCAATCTTAACGATATCAGCAATTGTTTCTGCAGCTGCTACAGGCTGCAGTTTTGGCGGAGACGAGCCGGAAGAACAGGTAGTGGTAACTGAGACACCTGCTCCGGAAGCAACCGCTACACCTACTCCGGAGCCAACCATCGCGCCAGACGTACAGGACAGCACCTATACATCAAGCAATGGGGCTGTCTCCATTAAGCTTCCAGATGCTACCTGGTCCAATAAGGCGGATGAGGCAGATATGCTCAGCTTCGAATCCCCGGAGCAGGGTAAGATCCTGATCCTTCATGGACAGGGAGAAGAGGACATGTCTTCTGCTATGCTTCCGGATACGCAGGATCTGGCTGTGGCATTAGAGCAGGCTTCTGACCTTGCAGAAGGTACTGACTTTGAAATCCAGGATTATACCGCCAGTGATGTGGAGGGAGTAGGCGTTTATTCTTACACTGTGAAGTACACAGATGCTTCCAAGAGCGGCGGATATGTTTATGCGATCCATAAAATTTATAAGAGCTCTGATGAGTATTACAATATCTGCGGATCTGTTGTGGATGAGGCTTCTTATGCAGGAGTTAAGGCTGCAGTTGATTCCTTCGGAATTGCAGGAGAGTCTTCTTTGAAAGCTGCTGCACCGGTACAGTCTTCTGACAGTGCAGACGGAAGCACTGAGGGAAGTACAGATGGTTCCACTGACGGAACACAGAGTGCAGGCACTGATTCTGCGTCCTCAGGTGATGGAAGCAGTGATGGAACAATCACAAACTCCGGCGGATTTACCCAGGAACAGCTTACCGATACCAACCAGACCAGAACTATTTACCGCAACTCCGATGGACATCCCCTTGTAATTACTCCGGATGGAAATGGAAACTGGGTTGACTTTGATGGAAATACCTATCGTTTTGTGAATAATGAGGATGTTTACGATCAGAATGATGTGGATTATTACTGGCATGGAGAAGGTGCAGACGTATATTACATGCCTGTAGAGTAATAACAGAAAAAGCAGAATGTTGACTTACACGGACACAGCTACCCGGGATGGATGGCTGTGTCCGTGACAGTTGGAGGGAATATGGATAATTTTCAGGCTTATGGCGAATTTGCCAGAGTATATGATATGTTCCAGGACAATGTGGACTACCAGACCTGGGGCAAATGGCTGAAGCAGCAGCTTGCAGCGCAGGGAATCACAGACGGACTTGTGCTGGATCTTGGCTGCGGCACGGGAACCATGACTGAGATACTGGCAGAGGCTGGCTATGACATGATCGGAGTGGATAATTCCGGGGAAATGCTGGCAGAGGCCATGGAGAAGCGGGTAGAGTCCGGGCATGACATCCTGTATCTTCTTCAGGATATGCAGGAGTTTGAACTTTATGGAACCGTACGGGCTGTGGTAAGCGTGTGTGACAGTCTGAATTACATAACAGAGGAAGAGGAGCTGGAGCATGTGTTTGCCCTGGTAAATAATTATCTGGATCCTCAGGGGATTTTTCTGTTTGATATGAATACGGTTTATAAGTATCAGACTATGATCGGGAATACTACGATTGCTGAGAACCGGGATGAGGGAAGCTTTATCTGGGAGAACAGTTATGATGAGGAGACCGGGATTAATACGTATGAGCTGGCTCTGTTTCTTCCAAGAGAGGACGGACTTTATGAGAAGGATGAGGAGGTTCACTATCAGAGAGCCTATTCTTTGGAGAAGATCAAGGAACTTATTGGAAAAGCGGGAATGGAGCTTCTGGCAGTGTATGATGCTTATACACTGGAGCCACCGAAGGAAGATAGCGGAAGGCTTACCTTTGTAGTAAGGGAACATGGTAAATGATAATATAATAATAAGATAAATAGCTATAGGATTACGATTAACATTATAACAGTATAGATTGGAGAATACACATGAATGATTATATCATCCGCGCGACTGCAGCTAACGACCAGATCCGTGCATTTGCGGCAGTGACCACTGAGATGGTGGAGACTGCAAGAGAGCACCATAATACAAGTCCGGTGGCTACGGCAGCGCTTGGAAGACTTCTGACTGCAGGAGCCATGATGGGCTCCATGATGAAGGGGGAAAAAGATGTTCTTACCCTTCAGATCAAGGCCGGCGGTCCACTTCAGGGAATTACGGTAACTGCCGATTCCCAGGGAAATGTAAAGGGCTATGTAGGAAATCCAGATGTCTGCATCCCGGCAAATTCCAAAGGTAAGCTGGATGTTGCAGGAGCAGTTGGTCCTGGATTCCTGACTGTGATTAAGGATATGGGGCTAAAAGAGCCATACAGCGGACAGGTTATGCTTCAGACCTGTGAGATCGCAGAAGACTTGACCTATTATTTTGCAACAAGTGAGCAGGTACCGTCCGCAGTTGGACTTGGAGTCTTGATGAATAAGAATAATACAGTACGCCAGGCAGGTGGGTTTATTGTACAGCTGATGCCATTTGCAGAGGAAGAAGTGATTTCCAGGTTAGAGCAGAACGTACAGAAGATCAATTCTGTCACCAACCTGTTAGAGGAGGGACATACCCCGGAGAGTCTGCTGGAGAAAGTGCTGGAAGGCTTTGACGTGCAGATCAATGAGAAAATGGACACCCGTTTCCGCTGCAACTGCTCCAAGGAGCGAGTAGCGAAAGCGTTGATCAGCATCGGCAGAAAAGAATTAAACGAAATGATCCAGGAAGGCAAGCCAATCGAGATGAACTGCCATTTCTGTAATACCAACTACAATTTTACAGTAGAAGAGCTGAAAGAAATTCTAAGAAGATGCAAATAAGCTGAATTGAGACAGAATCACTATTTTCCGTCATAGACGCACATCTTGCAGAAAGCCTTTTTCAAACACACTCTAAGGCGTGGAAATGGTAGGATAAGAGAGGACTAGGATATGAATCAGGGATTTATTAAAGTAGCGGCAGGAACGCCGCAGGTTACAGTTGCTGATTGTAAGGCCAATACCAGGGCAATTCTGGAAGTAATCCGTGAAATGGAGACACAGCATGCCAAGCTGATGGTGTTGCCGGAGCTTTGCATCACAGGCTATACCTGCCAGGATCTTTTCCTTCAGAGAAGACTGCTGGACAGTGCATGGGAGAGCCTTCTGACTATTGCAGAGGAGACTGCGGATGTGGATGCGCTGATCTTTGTGGGACTTCCTATGCGGATGAACGGCAAGCTCTACAATGTGGCAGCAGTATTGAACCACGGAAATATTCTTGGATTTGTACCTAAGACTCACATTCCAAACTATAATGAATTCTATGAGCAGAGACACTTTGCTTCCGGGGCGGATGTGTGGACAGATGTGACAGTTGGGGAGGAAAGCGTACCTTTTGCCAGCAATCTGATTTTCTCATGTGAAGGACTGCCGGAGCTGACAGTTGGCGCGGAGATCTGCGAGGATCTGTGGGTTCCACTTCCGCCTAGTGTAAATCTGGCACAGGGCGGTGCCCATATTATCGTCAATCTTTCAGCCAGTGATGAGATGGTTGGCAAGGATTCCTACCGCCGTGATCTGGTGAAGGGTCAGTCTGCCAGACTGGTGTGCGGCTATATTTACGCCACAGCAGGAGAGGGTGAATCCTCCCAGGATCTGGTATTTGGCGGACAGAACCTGATCGCAGAGAATGGCACCATGCTGGCAGAGGCGAAGCGCTTCCAGAACACTGTGATCTACGGAGAAATTGATGTGCAGAGACTGGCAGATGAGAGAAGACGACTTTCCACCTATCCGGCATCTGATGATGCTGACTGCCAGATCGTACCTTTTGAGGTGGAAGTGGAAGAGACCTCTCTTACCAGGAAGTTTGCCCCCTATCCTTTCGTACCTTCTGTAAAAGAAGAGCGTGATATGCGCTGTGAGGAGATTCTGAACATTCAGGCTATGGGACTTAAGAAAAGAATGAGCCACATCCACTGTCAGAAGGCAATGGTTGGTCTTTCCGGGGGACTTGATTCCACACTGGCATTGCTTGTAATTGCACGTACTTTCCAGCTGATGGGACTGCCATCTGAGAATATCCGCTGCATTACCATGCCATGCTTTGGCACCACAGACAGAACTTACCAGAATGCCTGTAAATTAAGCCAGTGCCTTGGTGCTGCTCTGACGGAGGTAAATATTAAAGAGGCGGTAAATATCCATTTCCGTGATATCGGTCACGACGATTCTGTTCATGATGTAACCTATGAGAACTGTCAGGCCAGAGAGCGTACGCAGATTCTTATGGATATGGCAAACCAGAAGGGAGCACTTCTTGTGGGAACCGGTGACCTTTCCGAGCTTGCTCTTGGATGGGCAACCTATAATGGAGACCATATGTCCATGTATGGTGTAAATGCCTCTGTTCCCAAAACGCTTGTAAGACATCTTGTCCGCTATTATGCAGATACCTGCGGAGAGAAAGAGCTGGAAGAAGTTCTTCTGGATATTCTGGATACTCCGGTAAGTCCGGAGCTTCTGCCGCCTAAGGACGGCAAGATCGCGCAGAAAACAGAAGATTTGGTTGGTCCTTATGAACTTCATGATTTTTATCTGTATTATATGCTTCGTGCAGGCTTTGAACCGGATAAGATCTATCGCATTGCCTGCCGTACCTTTGAGGGTACTTATGACAAGGCTACGATTCTGAAATGGCTGAAAATCTTCTACCGCAGATTTTTTGCCCAGCAGTTCAAACGCTCCTGTCTTCCTGACGGCCCGAAGGTAGGTAGTGTGGCGCTGTCTCCAAGAGGTGACCTGCGTATGCCAAGTGATGCAAGCGCAGCGGTATGGATGGAAGCTCTGGAGAAGCTTGAAGTATAAAACGATTGTGCGGTATGCTTTCCATGTATTTTACAGCTGTATTTCGCGGAGCATGCAGCTGTAAAGGTGGGAAATAATTAGGTTTGTTTATTGCTCTGCCGGCGGAGAACTTACATGGTTCTCCGCCTTTTTTAATGCATCTTCAATGGCAGAAATAAGCAGCTGTGATGTATATTTCCTGTCTGTGGAATATTTCAGGTCGTCCAGGGACTGGCTGTCAACAATCTGGCTGGCCAGTGACTCCAGAGAAGGCTTTACCAGCGGAAACATGGCAGTGGTGCTTTCACTTAAATTTACCAGCTCAATAGACTGGATATTGTTTTGATCTACTGTAACTTCCACGTCAAAAGTATTTTTATTCAAAGTAAGGGAACTGCGGTAAACGCCAGGCGTATAAAGCCCCTCTCCAGCAGCAGAAGGGTCTGGCTTTTTCCAGGCCCGAACATAAAGTAGATCAGGATTCCCAGAAGAACAGCAAGAATCAGAAAGGCGATGGTATATACCACTTCCTTCATATGTAACACGATGATCCTGGTTTTCGAACTCATGGACTGCGCCTCCTGTATCGCACTGATAATGAAAAAAATAATCCTGGCCGCAAAAACCAGGCTTTAATCTTCTTATTCTATCCTATTATCAAAGCATGGAAAATATGATAGAATATAAAGCAGAATTTTTTTTTATCAGATACAGGCTTTTTTTATTCCATACAATTGGCAGAAGGAGGAAAAAACGTGTCCCTACAATTCATCATCGGCAGCTCCGGCATTGGCAAGACGCATTATGCATGTGAACAGATCATCCGGGAATCTATGGAAAATCCACAGCACCTGTACTATATTATCGTCCCGGAACAGTTCACTATGCAGACACAGAAAAATGTAGTCGAAATGCACCCCGGAAAGGGAATCCTGAATATCGATGTGCTCAGCTTCCAGCGTCTTGCCTATCGTATTTTCGAGGAGACAGGCGGTGCTCGGGAAGTGCTTCTGGATGACACTGGAAAAAGTATGGTTCTTCAGAAGCTGGTGCAGCAGCATCGTAAAAATCTGCCCTATCTTGGCAGCCAGATGAACAAACCGGGCTATCTGGACGAAGTGAAATCTCTGATTTCAGAATTTATGCAGTATGATATCCGGGAGGAAGAACTGCAGGACATGCTGGGAAAAACAGGGGAGGACTCTCTTCTTCATATGAAAATGCAGGATGTGGGTGTCCTCTATCAGGCATTTCTTCAGTATCTGGAAGGTCATTATATGACCGGCGAAGGCGTGATGGACGCTTTGAAAAAAGCCATTCCTTTTTCAGATAAACTGAAAAAATCCGTACTCCTTCTGGATGGCTTCACCGGTTTTACTCCGGTGCAGATGAACGTGATCCGGGAACTTTTAAATGTCTGCGATAAGGTTCTGGTAACTGTCACTATGGATGCCGAAGAAAATCCCTTGCAGCTGGGAAAACCACATCAGTTGTTCTATATGAGCAGGAAAATGATCCACACCTTGTCTGGTCTGACCAGCAATCTGGATGATCCCGTTCTTCTGAAAGATGAGAGAAAGGGCCGCTTTGGAAATTCCACCTCCCTTGACTTCCTGGAGAAGCATCTTTTCCGCTACAGAAGATCTGCCTATGAGAAGAAACAGGAAGAAATCTGCATATTTGCAGCAGAATCCCCTGTAAAAGAACTGGAAGAGACAGCCAGGAGAATACGCCGTCTGGTCCGTGAAAAAAATCTGAAATACGGAGAAATCGCTGTGATTACCGGAAATCTGGAGGCGTACAAAAGTATTGCATCTCAGGTATTCGAGGAATCCCGGATCCCGTATTTCCTGGATGAGAAGCACACCATTCTGATGAACCCATTTATAGAATATATTCGTGCTGCTCTTGAAATGGTTACAAAGGGTTTTTCCTACGAAAGTGTTTTCCGGTATCTGCGCTGTGATATGTCCGGCCTTGGAAGGGAACAGGTGGATATGCTGGAGAATTATGTGCTTGCCCTTGGAATTCACGGTTACAAAAAGTGGTCCGAGAAGTGGGTGAGAGTTTACCGGACCATGGACCCGGAGGATATTCAAGTCCTGAACGAATACCGGGAAATATTTGTGAGGGAGGCTGAGATCCTGGCTCAGGGATTTTCCAGTGGAAAGAGAAAAGTATGTGAATATTGTTATAGTTTATATCAGTTTATCGCAAGCTGTGAAATACAGAAAAAACTGAAGAAACAGGAGCTTTTCTTTAAAGAAAAAGGGGAAAAAGCTCTGGAAAAAGAATACGCCCAGATATACGGAATTGTTATGGAGCTTCTTGACCGTATGGTAGAGATCCTTGGAGAGGAAGAAATTACAAGAACGGAATTTGTGCAGCTTCTGGAAACTGGTTTTGCCAAGTCGAAGGTTGCACTGATCCCGCCAAGTATGGATCAGGTTCTTGTTGGAGATATGGAAAGAACCCGTCTGAAAGAAATAAAGGCATTGTTTTTTGTAGGGGTAAACGAGGGAAATATTCCGAAAAATACAGATTCCGGCGGAATTTTGACCCAGATGGACAGAGAATTTTTTGCAGATGAGGGAATGGAGCTTGCACCAGGTCCGAAAGAGCTGATGAATACCCAGCGCTTTTACCTGTACCTGAATCTGACAAAGCCAAGTGAGTATTTGTGCCTTTCCTACAGTTTATCAAATGGAAAAGGAGAACCTATAAGCCCGGCATATCTGATTCACAGTATACAGGCTCTATATCCCGGACTGGAGGTGAAAAATGCAGGTGATGAGGAATTCAGCCTGAACGCCATGGAGCTTCCGGGAACCAGTCTGGAATGCTTCCTGAAAGGTCTTGGAGAGGGCGCTGTGGGACAGGAAAGTCCTTTGTACAGCGAGCTTTACAGCTGGTATCTTAGAAGTCCCAAATATAGGACTTTAGCCAGAAAACTGGTGGAGGCTTCCAGAACCAGAAAGCCTGCTGATATTATCAGTGAAAGTGTGGCAAAGGTTCTCTATGGAGAGGTGTCGCCCTATAGTGCCACCAGGCTGGAGCGTTATTCTGCCTGTGCCTTTGCCCATTTTCTCCAGTATGGTCTCAAACTTACGGAGCGTGCAGAGTATGAATTCCGCGCCATGGATATGGGAAATATTATGCACAAGGTGCTGGAGTCTCTGATAAAGGAAGTGAACAAAGAAAAGCTTTCTCTGGCAGAGCTTTCTGAGGAAGAGAGGGATGCGCTGGCAGATCGTCTGGTAGATGAAATAAGTGCTGATTATGGCAATACCATTCTAAAAAGCAGTGCACGCAATGAATATATGATCCAGCGCACCAAGCGAATGGTACGAAGAACTGTGTGGGCAATTCAGAAACAGCTGAAATCCGGGGAATTTGAGCCGGAAGGTGTGGAGGTCGTTTTTCAGGGCGGTCGGATCGATCGCGTGGATACTATGGAGACAGATGATGGGAAGCTGTATGTCCGGGTCATTGATTATAAGACCGGGAATACTTCTTTTGATCTGGTTTCCCTGTATCATGGCCTGCAGCTGCAGCTGATGATCTACATGGATGGTGCCCTTACCGTAGAGCAAAACAAGCATAAGAATAAAGATGTGATTCCTGCAGGGGTATTTTATTACAATATTAAGGATCCTATGATTCAGGAAAAAATAGATGCAGATATAGAGACTGTCCAGGAAAAAGTGCTGAAGGAACTGAAGATGAACGGACTGGTTCTGAAAGACAAAGAACTGGTTCAAAAAATGGACAGTTCCCTTATGTCAATTCCCGTATCCTTTAACAAGGACGGAAGCTTCCGGAAAAATTCTTCTGTAGCCTCAAAAGAGCAGTTTGATATTTTAAACCGTTATGTAAAAACAAAGATTTCGCATATCAGACAGTCCATTATGACCGGTGATGCCCAGGTTTCTCCTTATATGCTGGGAAAGAAAAATGCCTGTACCTACTGTCCTTACAGCGGCGTATGCGGTTTTGACATGGAAATTCCAGGCTATGAATTCCGCAGGCTGAAAAACTTTACAGATGAAGAGCTGTGGGATGCTTTTGTGAAGGAGGTGGATGAATAATGGCAGTGAACTGGACGAAAGAGCAGGAGCAGGTTATCAATTTAAGAAACCGGAATATTCTGGTCAGTGCAGCAGCTGGTTCCGGTAAGACTGCGGTGCTTGTGCAGCGAATCCTTAAAAAGGTGATGGATCCGGAGCATCCTGTTGACATTGACAGGCTGTTGATCATGACGTTCACAAGAGCAGCAGCAGGGGAAATGCGGGAACGAATTGCAAATGCCCTGGAGGATGCTCTCTGTGAGAATCCGGACAATGAGCATCTGCAGCGCCAGACTACCTTGATCCATACGGCGCAGATCACCACGATAGATGGTTTCTGTGCTTATGTGATCCGCAATTATTTTCATCTTATTGGTCTGGATCCTGGTTATCGGACAGGAGAAGAGGGAGAATTGAAGCTTCTGAAAGAGGACGTGATGAAGGAGCTTCTGGAGAACTATTACATAAAAGATGACAAAAAGTTTAAGTGTTTTATCGAATGCTACGCATCCGGCAAAACAGATGATGGAATCAAAGAATTGATCTATTCTCTGTATAATGCTGCCATGAGCAATCCATATCCGGATACCTGGCTGGAAGAATGCATAAATAGTTATAGAAATACGGATTTAGAGTCTGTAAAATCATCAGAATGGATGAATTTGTTATGGAAAAACATTACGGAGGATCTTTGTCAGGCAAAGGAACTGATTACTCAGGCTAGGAGCTTTTGCAATGCGTCAGGAGGGCCATACCTGTATGATGAAGCACTGCAAAGTGATCTCATCCTCATTCGTGAAGCAGAAGAGAAAGCCGCCGCCGGTGATTTTGACGGAGCAGGGGAGCTTCTTGGCAAACCGGCTTTTGCCGCTCTTTCCAGAAAGAAACCAAAAGATCCTGTAGATGATACGCTGAAAGAGCAGGTAAAATCTCTTCGGGAAAATGCAAAGGATATTTTAAAGAATATTGGAACACGGTATTTTTCCGTAAAGGAGGAGGAACTTCCAGTGCTTCTGGAAACCTGCCGGGAGCCTGTAGAAATGCTGGTGGAGCTTACCAGGGAATTTATCCGTATGTATGGAGAGAAGAAGCGGGAAAAAAATATTCTGGACTTTACGGACATGGAGCATTTTGCTCTGGAAATCCTGATTCAAAAGGTTCATGCAGCGGAAGAAAATGGCGAAAACGACGGTGATTGGACGGGAGAGAAAAAGTATATTTATCACATGAGTCCGGCAGCGCGTGAACTTTCCATGAAATATGACGAGGTCATGGTGGATGAGTACCAGGACAGTAACCTGGTACAGGAAATGATTACCAACTGTGTTTCCGGCTGGGCAGATGGAAGAAAAAATATATTTATGGTAGGTGATGTGAAGCAGAGCATTTACCGGTTCCGCCTTGCCAGACCGGAGCTTTTTATGGAAAAGTATGAACAGTACAGTTTAACGGACAGTACAGAACAGCGAATCGATCTTCATAAAAACTTCCGAAGCCGGTCTCAGGTATTGGATAGTGCAAACTTTATTTTCCGTCAGATTATGGGAACAGATCTTGGTGGAATTGCTTACGATAAAGCCGCAGCTCTTTATCCTGGAGCTGTGTTTCCGGAAGGAAACAAGGAAAGCTTTCTTCCTGCAGAAGTTCTTCTGGTAGAAAAGGATTCCGAAGAACTGGAGGATCTGATGGAAGGAAAGGATGCCCGGGAACTGGAGGCTCTTGCTATTTCCCACAGAATTAAGGAAATTGTGGGAAAAGAGCTGGTACTTGATAAGGAAACCAAAGAATATCGTCCTGCGAAATACGGAGATATTGTAATCCTTCTCCGCACCGCTTCCGGCTGGTCAGAAACCTTTACAGAGGTACTTTCTGCCCACGGAATTCCTGTGTATGCCGCTTCAAAAACGGGATATTTTTCAGCACTTGAGGTGGTTACGATTCTGAATTATCTGCAGGTCTGCGATAATCCTCTTCAGGATATTCCTTTGACGGGTGTGCTGAGGTCGCCGCTGGTGGGATGTACTACCCAGGAGCTTGCCGTTTTGCGGGAAAAACATCCGAAGGGGATGTTGTATGACAGCGTGTTGAATTTCCTGAAAGAATATGAGGGGCAGGAAAGAACTCTTTACCACAAATTACATGGGTTTATAGTCCTTCTAAATGAAATGCGTGATCTTGCGGTGTACACTCCTGTCCATGAGCTGATTCTTGAGATTCTCCGCAGAACCGGCTATTGTAATTATGCAAAAGCTCTGCCAAATGGTGCACAGCGGAGCGCCAACCTCGCTATGCTGGTGGAAAAGGCAATGGATTATGAGAAGACCAGTTACAGAGGCTTATTTAATTTTGTCCGATATATTGAACATTTGCAAAAATATGAAGTTGATTATGGCGAAGTAAATCTTTCTGGTGCAGGAGAAGGTTCCGTGGAAATCATGACGATCCACAAGAGTAAGGGACTCGAGTTTCCGATTGTAATCCTTGCCGGTATGGGAAAACAGTTCAACATGCAGGATCTGAACGCCAGACTTCTGATTCATCCGGATTACGGTCTTGGCGCTGACGCCATTTTGCCAGACCGTCGGCTGATCGTGTCAACACTGTATAAGCAGGTGATCCGCCGTAAGCTTCTGGAAGAGACTCTGGGGGAGGAAATCCGAGTACTTTACGTTGCCCTGACGCGTGCCAAGGAGAAACTGATCATGACCGGAACAATAGGAAATCTGGAAAAAAGGCTGCTTTCTTTATACAGATTCCGCGAAAATGAACAGGAACTTCTTCCGGCAGAAACGCGGTTGAATGGAAAAACTTACTGGGATTACGTGTTGCCTGCGCTTGCAAGGCACCGCTGCATGGATGAACTTTTTGAGGAGTTTGGATTACTGCCATCCCATGATAATCTGCTTTATGATGATCCGGCAGAGTTTCAGGTGAAAAGGATCACAGCGCGGACTTTAACGGAGGCTGAAGTGGTGGAACAGGCTGCCGGGCAGATGGAAGACGATATTCTGGATAACTGGGATTGTGAGAAAATTGTGGATCCTGAAATCAGAGCGGAACTGGAAAAGCGTTTTGGATTTGTATATCCTTATGAATATCGTAAGGATATTCCGGTGAAGGTCAGCGTATCGGATCTGAAAAAGAAGAGTTACCATGAAGATACGGATATTGAAGAAGCTGTATATTTCGAACCGGACATTGTTCCGCTGGTTCCAAGATTTATTGAGGAAAAGAAGGAAGCGGAAAAGGCGTTCACAGGTTCTGCAAGAGGTACTGCCTACCATCGTGTGATGGAATGTCTTGAGTACAATAAAACGGACAGTACACAGCAGCTGAAAGAGCAGATCGACGCACTGGTTCAGAGCAAAAAAATGTCTGAGGCAGAAGCCGAATGTATCAGAATTTCAGATATTCAGTCTTTTGTGAATGGGGCACTGGGGCAGAGAATGAAAGCCGCCGCGTTATCGGGGCTTCTTTTCAGGGAACAGCCTTTTGTCATTTCCAGAAGTGCTGCTGAAATAGATGAGGCATGGGATTCCCAGGAACGTGTGCTTGTGCAGGGAATCATAGACGCTTATTTTCTGGAAGGGGACGAGATCGTGCTGGTTGATTACAAGACGGATCGTGTGCGCAGAGGGGAAGAGCAGAAGCTGGTTGATCTGTATCACACCCAGCTGGAGGATTATGCTCAGGCACTTCAGAGAATGACTGGGCGCAGGGTGAAAGAGAAGTATATTTATTCCTTTACGTTGAAAAAAGAGATATTGTTAGGATGATTGCTTGTGTTCGCAGAGGGTGCGTGGATGTGGCACGCCACATCCACGCACGTCGCAGGCGGAAGGAAAAGCAAAAATTTGACAACCTTACACTCTCCACCCAGCTGGATACTTATTCTTCAATGTCCCATTCACAAGTTTTCCAAACCCAAGGGGATACCCTTCCACACAAAGCAAATGCCATCCCTTAGGATGAGCAGCCTCTTCAGGCTCAATCGTAAGAGTTTCCCCTTTCAGATACCGCTCCAGTCTTGGATCATCCACAGAAAGGGAAATCACAGCTTCAGCTTCATTTTTCCGGAAAGCCAGTGCAAGCGGCTGAGCTGGTTCAAACCGGTTTTTCTTCAGATCTCCCAGATAAAGTCCGTTTCGAATAAACGTAAGTCCTCTGAAATTACAGGAAACAGACGGCAGATAATAAACCTTATCCGCCCGAACCTCCACCCGGTTCCAGTCAAACTCCTGACCATCTAAAGTTTTCAACCCGATTTCCTTGAAAAACTCTTCCATATACTTCCGGATATCTGCAGCCAGACGACTGGTCTTAGAAGTACCAGCGGAAGGTCCAGCCGTTCCCTCCTTTTGCAAGAGGGCCAGAAAATGCCCCTCCCCCTGCATCTTATGGGGGAAAATGCGCACACATTTTTTCAGCTGTGGATTCCCATCTCCCCATTCAGGATTTCCGGTGGAAAAGCCCTCATAATCTTCCATAGAAATCAGAGACAGCTCCGGCCTTTCCCTAAGAAGCCAGGAAATGATCTGCTCATCCTCGCAAGGCGCAAAGGTACAGGTAGAATAAAGCATCTGTCCTCCCGGCTGCAGCATGTCTGCCGCATTCAAGCAAAGCTGTTTCTGAATTCTGGAAAGCTCCTCAGATTTTTCGGGAGTCCAGTCTCTGGCAAGAGCTTCCTCCTTACGGAACATTCCTTCCCCGGAACAAGGTGCATCCAGAATGATCTTATGGAAAAATTCCGGAAAATTCTTTACCATTTTTTCAGGCTTTTCATTGGCAACAAAAAGATTGGGAATCCCAAACAGTTCCAGGTTTCGAAGCAGTGCTCTTGCTCTGGTAGTGCTGATATCATTTGCAACCAGAAGTCCTTCACCCTTTAGGGCGGAACCAACAGCAGTTGCTTTTCCTCCAGGAGCAGCACACATATCCAGCACATATTCTCCTGGCTCCACCGGAATACGGGAGGCGGGGGTCATGGCACTTGGTTCCTGAAGATAATAAAGTCCGGCCTGATAAAGAGCACACCGGGATGGTCTTACATCCTCATTGTAAAAATAACCATTTGAAACCCATGGGATTTTTTTTACTTCAAAGGGCACGATCTGTTCAAATTCCTCACAGGAAATCTTTGCCGTGTTTACCCGGAGCCCATAAGTACGCGGCTGTTCATAAGCTGCCAGAAAAGGTTCAAAATCATCCCCAAGCATATCCTCCATCCGATGAAGAAAAGCCTGAGGCAGAGCTGATAATTTATCTGAATCCATAGAAAAATCTCCTTAGTACTGAAATAGAATTTGATATGAAAAAAAGTCTGCAAAAATCTTACGCAAACAGTGATGCATATCTTGCAGAAAGCATTTTTTAAACACATTTTAGTATAGCGGAAGAAAAAGAACAAGTCAAACATAAGCAAAAGCAAAAGAATCTATGAACCATTTATGATAATGTCCTAATATACCATAAAGGAAAATGTCCCAATGTAGTATAATGCTTCCATCAACAG
>NZ_JBDGDM010000054.1:0-30347 GCF_040908885.1 Ruminococcus sp. RTP21358st1_G6_RTP21358_211008 | reverse complement strand
CAATATAACAAGCCCCAGCAAAAAGCCGGGGCTAATACTTCAATTATTTTAGGACATTTTCAAAAACGCTTGACACACTTATTTTCAAATTTTTTCAAAAAATATAAAATAATTAAAATTTTTTGCTGCAGCACCTGCCGCTGCAACCTGGCAGGTACTGCTATACTGCATTTTTCATTTTTCAGGAATAACAATATTCCGCACATAATCTGTATCTGTCAGTAAGCCATCTCCGCTTTTCTTGTTTGTAAAGGAAGCGGTCCCATTCTGATTTCCGGACAGATCAAACTGAACAGTATTTCCCTGTACAGTTCCATTTACTACCTGGTCAATTTTCTCCAGTTTATACCGCATAACTTTACTCTCCTGAACCTGGTATTTCCCTGCCGGAAGTGCGAATACAGCCCTTTTGCTTACATCTGCCCGGGTGTCTGTGTTTTCTTTTGTAAATTCCACAGTTTTAGAGTAAATACGTTCTTCTCCATCCAGATCTGTTCCTTTCACCGTGAATGTAAAGGCCGGATTTCCCTGTCCCCAGACAATTTCATCTCCATGAAGAATTTTGTTTATTGTAAGAGTCACCATCTTCACATCTGTCATCTGGAACTTCTGAACTCCAGATGTACTTTTTACCGTACAAATCACCGGTTTTCCTTTTTTGTAACCGGAAGGAGCTGTTATTTCTGTAAGTACATATTCTCCGGCTGGCAGTTTATTAATCCTATGAGCAGTTTTCCCGGACGTCCAGGTGTCGATCACTTTTCCGCTTTTATCCGTCAACTGCATAACAGCTCCTGCAACAGCTTCACCTGTCACCTTATCCGTCTTTAAAAATTCCGCTTTTATATAACGGTTTTCAATTACCATTGTATAACCTTGCTCATTCTTTACCAATCCATTTGCATCCACAGTAAATTTATAAACTGTGTTATCTAAAACATATCCGGCAGGTACTGCTGTCTCCTGTATACAATATGTTGCAGGTGACAGCCCTTCCAATTTTATTAATCCGTTTTTGTTTGTTGTGTATGTTGTTCCCGCCGAATCTGCATTTGCACTGCTTTCCCATAAACGGAATTTTACGCCTTCAATAGGAGGACGATTTCCTCCTGCTTCTTCCGTTTCTGTTACTTTTTTGATGTACAGATGCATTTTCTGATTTCTGACAAGGATCGCTTTTTCAGGCTCTGTTTTGCTTAAATTCGCCTCAAATACCTGCCGGCTGATTGCATATCCCTCAGGTGGTCTTACCTCACTTACCTTATATTTTCCAAGATAAATATCTTTTGAAATGGCTGTTCCATTTCTATCCGTTACTATAGTATCTGCTACAGTCCCAGCTCTCAGCAAAATATTTCCAGAAGCAGAACGGATGTCCTCCAAAGCTGTGATCTGAAATTTTCCATTCTGCAGTGCCTTTCCTGTCTCATCCACTTTTCTTATAGTAATATGACCTTTTGGAACTTTTTCCTTTACAATCACCTTGGTCTTTTCTGTATTTTTTGATGTGGAAGAAGGTTCTCCTCCGATCCAGTTAAAAGTACTTGTAGCAATATTGTATATATGGGCTTCCAGTACATCCGGATTTTGATTTGCTACATAGTACTGCTGTAAGTTACTGTTACTCTTCAATCCAACAGTAAGTAAAAGACGCACGGATTTTCCATAACAGCGCTCTGGCAATTCTGCCACAGAAGACAAGGTAATCGAATTTCCAGCAACATTCAGACTCCAATCTCCGCGTACACTGTCAGAAGCGCCAAATGAAGCTTCTACTGTCTGATCAAGATATATCTGAACCCCTTTCAGTTCAAAACAGTCTGCCAAAGTATCCTGGATTTTAAATTTGGAAATTTTCCATTCTCTTTTATTGGAAGGAATTTCCTGAACAATTTCAAACACACTTTCAAAATCTCTGCCAGTATACTCTGCAGTAACTATTCTCTGATTTTCCCTTAGAATCCATTTTTGAGGATTCTTTGGTTCGGTTCTGTTTACGCTTGCCCTATCTGCAACATTGTTCGAGGTAATTGTTACAGCCTGCGAGTCTCCTTTATGCTGTGTCGTAACAGTAAAATGATTGCTGGTCACATAAGAAGCTACAGTTCCGTTATAAGTACAGGAAATCTCTCCTGGTACCATTCTGGCGTTAAAAATCACATCATAGGATTTCCCATAAAATCCTCTGTCACCAAGAGCAGCTTCTGTTGCCTTTAAGGTAATGTTCTTTCCATTTACAGATATCTGGAACCGTCCATCCACTCTGTTCTGCCCGTTTTCATAAACCTCCGCTGTTGCAGCTGTCAATTCTGCTCCCGCAGGCAATGTATCTGCAATTTCCATTCTGGTCATATACCCGCCAAATTCATTATCCGGCACATTTATATTCAGTTTATATTTATACTCACTGTCCGGACCTGGAAGAAGAAGGTCTTCTCTCCATACCCCATCCTGCAAATTGGCAGTATACTTCTTTACAGAGGCATTCACTACTTTGTTTTTATATCTTGTACAATCTGTAGTCACTTCATCTGACCAGGAAGTTCCTGCGAGCCCATTTATATGCTGACAGGTAATCGAAGCCTTATTTTTTACCTCATAACGGTAACTGTCACCACTATAAACCGGTGTTATTTCAGTAGGATCCATTCTCACTTTTATCTGAAACTCATATGTTTTTCCATAAAAGTCCGCCTGTGACAATGCTGCCTGTGTAGCCTGAAAATTTATCACATCCCCATCTGTAGAAATACTAAACCATGAGGTTACATCATTCTCTGAAGGCAGCATCTTTACAGCTGCGTAACCAGCGAAATCGACTCCTGCCGGCAGGGTATCACTGACTTCGCAAGAGCTGTAATAATACGCTGAATGCTCTTCCGGGATATCTGTCTGCAAGGTATAATAAAATTCCGAGGTACTGTCAGACAAGGTGTTTGACGTTCCCTGGGAAGCCAGTGTATTTCCAGTCTTTTTTACAAGGCCAGGATACTCTACCGGACCATAGCCTTTCGCATCCCAGTTAAGTCCGGCAGACGTTTTACAGGTTCCAGTCTGTACATCAGCAAATACACTTTTGATCCTGCTTGCTGTTTCAATAGAATAAGCTCCGCAACCAGGCCGCAGAATTGCCAGATAGAAGCCGGATGAATTGTCCAGCTCATAAACAACTGTATTTTGCGGAATCTCTCCGTCAACGGCAGGTGCCGGTGCGGTAAGAACTTCAAAGTTTTTGGAAAATAAAGTTTTCTTCACTACATTTACTACAGAATCAGTTGTCGCATACCGGTGTCCTATAGAACCATTCTGAAGATTGATTCCAAATCTCTGGTACAAATCAATATCCAGCCATCGAAAACGATAGTTGCCTGCAACCGGAATATCTGTACCGCTTTTTACAATATCAATTTTGATTTCCTGTGCAGAGAGCTCATCCTTAAAGCTGATCCACAATTCATTTGAATTGCTGACACCAAACATAGGATAAATTCCCGTTATTTTATTTCCCTTGTAATCGTAGGTATAATCCTGATAATTATTACAGGTAAGAAGAAGGTCTACCTTCGTATTTGCTTCTTTATTGTATCCTACATGTGTAACACGAAAACCAAATTTTCCTTTTGCATTGTTATTAAGTGGAACAAAATACGGTCCCTCTACCATTGCTCCCTGCTTCATTCCTGAAATAACGTCATTTCCTGCATTGTTCCATGAATAAACCTGGGTATCCGCATTCCAGCCAAGTCTTGTATATTTGCTGCTGAAAAGCGTACTTCCATTTGCAACAGCGGTAAAACCGCCCTTTCCTTCTCTTACAGGAGTTCCTTCCTGTGCATAATTTTCCGGAGCAACATATGCATCAATCAAGTCATCTGTGCTGCCATCTTCAAGCACTTCCAGACCATCTTGAAAAAACATGGAATCCTCTCCTGAAGTTTCCATTTCCTCCAAAGAAGACAAAAATTCTCCATCCTCATTTGCAATCAGTCCACTCTGAAAAAATTTCTCCTCTTCTGAAACATTCCTGTCGGCTTCTGTACTGTCTGTTTCTGTACTATCTGTTTCTGCCCCATCCATTTCATCATGAGCAGGATTTTCTTCACATTCAGCTTCTTCAGGCGCTGTATTGTCTTGCATTACTTCCTGCGCTTCCGTTTCAGTTGACACCTTCTCATCTTCCTGTGCCCTTACTGCCCAGCCAGGATAGGAGAACGCTACAGGCACAGCCAGAGCCGCGGCCAATATAGTTTTTTTCAGATTTCTTTTTCTCATCCCCTCGCCTCCTTCTGGTCAATATCAGCCTGTTTCAAATATTCCTGATAGATTTCTTTCATGGTTTTGCTTCCATCCTGTTCCTGAATAACGCTGGCAATCACAGGTACATCATAGCTTACACTTGCATCCAATTCCCCCTCTAAATAGGAAACAGCAGCAAGTTTTCGAAATAGCGGTGTAGTGGATTCTCCTGGGTTCAAAACACTTTTATAGCCGTAAATATATTTTTTGTTTCCTGAGGTTTTCTCCTGATAAAGAAGAGTCCACTTCGTCTCGTCTGCCTGAAATGTAAACAATTCTCTGTTTTCTCTTATTGTTTTTCTGCCTGTACTGCCATCCAGAACAGCTATACTTCTCATAGGAACATTTACCTCCAGAAAAACATTTGCACTGTTTTCCCCTATATTTTTTACAACCGGATCTTTTTCCAGGATCTGACCGGGATAAACCTTTGACGCTTTTTGCGTATCCCAGTGGGCTTCTGTAAGCTGCGCCTTTACAGATCCTGCCGTAAAAACATTCTTTACTTCGCCGGCAGATTTGCTTAAATACGCAGCTGTTCCCCCGGCAAAAGACATAGTTCCGACAAGCAGCCCCATAACTGCCAAAAAGCTTCTTTTTTTCCTCAACTTATCTCACTCTCCTTTTTGTCTGCCCTTCAAAAATTTCTGTTGCCAGATAAATTGCAAACAGGAAAAAGACTGCCGCAATTTTACCCGTTCTGCTTCCTGTAAAGTTCAGCACATATCCGGCAAAAGGGATGCAAAATACAACCGTGCCCTGCAGATTTTCCCACTTTACCGGTTTTGTATCCTGATATTGATTGGAATCCCCTTTTGTTACAAAAAAATGCTTTTCCTTATTGTTTTCAGCTACCCGGTGTGTAATCATTGTTCTCCCTTGTTCTGTGGTAAATGTAATGATCTCCCCTTTTTCTACTTTTTCCGGCTCCTTTTCCTTCACATATATGGCACTTCCAACTGGCAAATCAGGGCTCATGCTTCCAGACATTACGCTGTAACATTTCATGCCATATATCTGGGGAAACGAAAGTCCGACTAACAAAATGACAAAAATCCCCCATATGATTTTCAACAGACCTTTTCCCCAGATTTTTAATCTCATCTGTCTTTTTCCTTTCTGTACAGTTTTCTTGCAGTTACTGCAAGAACCACCGCAGCTGCAAATAGCGCAAACCATCTTGCCAGCAGATTTGTGTTATCTCCGGTTTTAGGGCTTGCAGACGCAGTTGCATACACTTTTTCTCCTGCTGCTCCATTTAAGCTTTCCCCTCCACCGTTGTATCCACTTCCACCACTGTTTCCGTTTTCGCCATACTTTCCATTTCCGCTTTTATTTCCATTTCCGCCGTTATTTCCGTTATTTCCGTCATCTCCATTGTTCTCATCGTCATTGTGCCCCCGGTCACCATTTCCATTTTGACCGGAAGATGAATCCGAAGAGGCCTGACTCGCAGAAAATACCCATTTCACTTTTCCCAACAGTTCCTGATATTCATTATCCATCTCTTCACTTAAAGACAATTTTACAATCAGATTTTTTCCTGCTCCTGGTTTAAACTCACCAAGGGAAATGTCTTTTTTCATGCTCCAGCCTTTTTTCGTCAGATTTCCATCTACAGTTCCATGATAAAGAACTTTATTGTTCTCCAGAATTTCAATCTTTGCATAACTGGTAAGAAGCTTCCGTATCAGCTCCAGATTCTTTTTGCTGTACTTGTTCTGTTTGGCAGCTTCCGCCTGAAGGCTCATCTTAATGTTTAAATCCGAGTTATTAGCAAGCCTTATTGTCTGGCTTCTTGTACATCCAGGCTGCAGGTTCTTAAAATTTGCAAACAGATCTGTTTTCTCGCCGCCAATGATCAGCTTATGATTTTTGTCAAAAATCACACTGGTAACAACTTCGCAAGTACATGGCTGATAGGTAATTCCAAGATCCTTCTCATTTTTTCCCCATATTGCTTTCATTTCGCCGCTCTCTGCCTGTATACTCTCCAGATTTACAATAATTCTTGCCTCTTTGTTCTTATAACGGTTGTCTGCTTTTTCAGAGAGATAGTAGCTGTCCATCAGAGGCTTTTTCGTGGTTTTTCCTGCCGGCAATACATCCTTATAGTACCAGTAGCCGTCCTCACACAGCTTCCAGAGATCGGTGTTGTAATGAATTTCGATCATCTCAGGATCCAGTTCCCGATTTTCCAGAAACTGACCGGTTTCACTGATACTCCCAAATACTCTTCCAATTTTTATCCGGACAAAGGAATCCACAGTTCCTTCATTTTTTATATTTACCTCTTTCACCACTTTCTGTCCCGGATCTACATGATCTGGCCTTACATAATTTTCCTGTATGGAATTTTTGTAAGAGGACATGGACAGCAGATTTACTGCATATTCAGATACATTCCAGGCAGCCAGCGCAGTACCGCATGCAAGCAGCAGTACTGCCACCACAGTTATGCAGATACTTGTGCACTTATGCTTCTTCATGGTATCTCTTCCTTTCTGATCAGTTCTCACTGCCGCGGTTTATTTCCTGCAAGGTTCCTCCTTTAATTTCTTCATCCAACATGCGGTAAGCTTCTGACTGGGTAGCAAATCCTTTGCTCTGAATTGCCTGTGCTGTTACTTTCAGCTGATAATTTCCAACTTTCTGCATCTGTGTCTGGTTCCAGTCTGTAGGAATCGCAATATTGGTAAACAGGGTAGACTCCTCTCCAATATTTAAAATTCCATCCCCTTTTGCTCCCATATAATTGAAAACAAGTTTTGAAGCAGTGGAGCGTGCCGTGTCCTTTGTCCACAATGGATTTACCATTGGATAGGCTGCCAGCTGTGCAAGGTTGTAGCCAGGAATCCTATCCTGAATCAGTCCGGTAGCCTTACCTTCTTTTTTGTCATATCCACCGGTAAAAGTCTTATCAAAATAAATGGTTTTATAAATCAGATTCAACGCCTGATCGTCTGTGATCGGTGTCCCCTGACTATTCAGAATGTCCACACTCATTCTCACATAACAGGGCTCGTCCCCGTTTTTGTCGGAGGTGATGTTCTTTACAGTTGGATTTTTGTATACCGTGTATCCCGGATACATATTCTTTCCATCGTTTTCATTTGGATCCCAGTCCGGTTCTTTCAGACCAATATCAAGGTCCCCTGTGGTAAAAACATTGGTCTGCACAGAATTTTCCGTGAAATAAGCCATTGTGTTTCCAATTCCAAATAACATGGCACATGAAAGTACTCCCGCAAATAATACATTTCTTTTTCCTCTGCTCATTTTCATATTTTCTCTTCCTTTCTCTCATTAAAAATGAAACAATCCTGCTTCATACGCACTTTTTGGATTGTTAAGACCAAAATATTCTTCTCCTGTCATCTGCTGAAGAATCTGTCCGGAAATCTTAATTTCCACCCCGCCCATTTCCTGAATCCAGGTCTGCCTGCGGTTATTTACCTTTTTATCCACCCAGACCTTTGTAAATAGAGGAACAGTTGTTTCTCCTGTACCATTCAGGTTCCTTTTCAAAACTTTCGAGTAGTAAAAATACTGTACAGGGTCTGTCTTTTTCTGCTCAGCAAATCGCACCCATTCTCCTTTAGCGGCATCATCACTGTTATAATCAATGGTATAAACTTGGACTACTTTTTCCATATCCTGAGCGCTTAAGACTTTTCCTCTTTTGCTCTTATCCGGGCAATTCTGACTGTAAACGAACTCACATTTCAATGCTGCAAGCTCATTCATATTCAGTTCTGATGTATTGGTTATCTGAGGATCTTTTGCAACAGAAGAACCTGGAACAGTAAGTAATCCTTTCTGTGGATTCCATGACGGCTCTGTAAGAACTGCATCCAGGCCTTTTTCCCCGGCAAATGTCAGCCTGTTTGCAACTTGTCCTGTGTCACCAAGATAAGCAAGTGTGCCGCCAGTTCCCACAGCCAGACATAACCCGGTTCCAAAGATCAGTGCTGCCTTTTTCATTTTTTTCATGTGCACCTCCTTACAGTCTTGCAAAGGCTTCTTCCGGAGAAGAAAATCCTTCGCTCTGAACCGACTCTTCATACACAAGAATATCAAATGGAACCAAATCTTCTTTTTTTACTGTGTTTTTTATAACAATATTATCAAAAACCGTATCTGTTCGCTGTCCTGGCTGAAGCTGTTTCTGATAATAATAGTATCCGTCTTCTCCTGTTTTCCAACTGTCTTTTATCTTAAGAGGCTCACACTGCGCCTGTGCATCCAGATTGCTGAATACTACCCTGACCCGGACATATACCGGAATCACAGAATCATTTACAATACATGGCTTTTTCTTTATGACCGATCCTGGTCCAGGATCGGCCGGAGGATCAAACTCTTCTTCAATGTGTGTCTTATTCTCCACTATCTTTATCCTGTTAACAGTTTCCTGGCGGTCAATTAAATAGGCATACACCATAGAACCTGCTGCTCCCGCCAAAAGGCAGAACGCTAGTACAAACAGCATCCATTTCTTTCTCATGGATCAATCACGGCAGGAACCGTTCCTGCTTACTCCTTTCCTCCTGGAATTTCTGTTATTTTGCAGACCTGCTGCAAAACAGCTACTGCTCAAAAAGACCAGTAACCATAAAATCAGCACATGGGTACCACCTCCTTTACAAAGAACCAGAACGGTCATATCTGTCATTAGGGATTTTTTCGAAAATTAAATAGTAAAAAGAATAAAAGATTTGATTTATAAATACATCTGAGATCAGTGAAATAAATAGAAACTATAATTATTAATATTTTAACAATTTCTAAGATACAATAATTAATTAAATGGATTTTAATAACTGAATTAACAAATTTGAATTAAAGATTAAATTGACGCGTCTTCTGTGACGCATTGATTAATTGATATGATAACATGTTTTTTGAAAAAGTCAATACAGGAAATAGAATTTTTCTATTTCCTGTACCAGCTCCTGGACTAGAAAAGGCTCTAGCTTATTACCTCGCGGATTTTGGAGCGGATTCTCTGCAGAGCATTATCAACAGATTTTGGAGATTTATTCAGGATTCCTCCAATTTCCACATATCCTTTTCCCTTCAGATACAAATCCAGCACTTTATTTTCCATAGGACTTAAATAATCTGAAATTCTTTTCCGAAGATCCTCTGTAGTCTCCTGATCAATAATGATAGATTCCGGATTCTCCACGCTCAGTTCCCAGATTGGACTGCTTTCATCCTCCTGATTCAACGATACATAGGAATTCAGAGGCTGGTGCTTCTGGCGGTTAGAATTCTGAATGGCACTGTATATCTGCCTGTCAATACACACTCTGGCAAAAGTTGCAAAAGATGCCTCCTTATCTGTCTGAAAATCCCGGACTGCTTTAAACAAACCGATCATTCCTTCCTGAATCAGGTCATCTGTATCTCCTCCGATGAGGAACATGGCCCGGGCTTTCTGACGCACCAGCCCCTTATATTTCTCCATCAGATAATCTTCTATGGCTGTCTCTCCAGCCCGCAGACGGGCAATCAGTTCTTCATCACTTACACCATCGAACTTTCCCATATTTCCTCCGGATTTTATTTCATTCTCTGGCGAACCACCTCATAGGCAAGGATTCCTGCTGCAACAGACGCATTCAGAGAATCAATATCTCCCTTCATAGGAATAGCTGCCACAAAGTCACATTTTTCCTTTACAAGACGGCTCACGCCCTCTCCCTCATTTCCGATTACCACACCCATAGGACCGGTAAGATTCAGATTGTACATCAGATCTCCGCCCATATCTGCGCATACGAACCACATACCCTCTTTTTTCAGCTCTTCGATGGTCTGTCCAAGATTAGATACCTTGGCAACTGGTGTGTAGTTCAAAGCCCCTGCAGAAGTTTTTGCAACTGTTGATGTAAGCCCTGCCGCATGTCTTTTCGGAATGATAACACCATGTGCGCCTGCAAGGTTGGCAGTACGGATAATAGCTCCCAGATTATGGGGATCTTCGATATCATCAAGAAGAAAAATGAAAGGTGCTTCTCCTTTTTCCTTTGCTTTATTTAAAATATCCTCAACTGTGGAATATTCATATGCAGCCACCTGCGCGATCACGCCCTGATGGGCGCCTGTCTCGCTTAACTGATCCAGACGCTCTTTCTGTACAAAATTAATGATCGTATCTTTTTTTCTTGCCTCACGGATAATGGTGCGTACTGGTCCATCCTGGCATCTGTCCAGAACAAAAAGCTTGTCCACGCATTTTCCTGAGCGAAATGCCTCTAATACCGCATTTCTTCCTTCAATCTGCTCGCTCATTTGCAGCCTCCTGTCTCTTATTGCCTTTGTAAAATCATTGCTGTTGTTCTTTATAAATTCTCTTCCGGAATTCCTTTTCTCACCAGTTCCACAATTCTGGAATAATCTTCTTTCAGGTACAAATATCCCATCAGTGCCTCAAAGCCTGTAGCCCTGCGGTAATCTGCCATTGTAGCATGCTTGGCCATTGTAGGGGAATGTGCATTTCTGCCTCTTTTATAGACAGCCAGTTCTTCTTCTGTAAGATCAGGTTCCAGAAGCTCCATCATCTTTGACTGCGCTCCTGCCTTTACCAGGCTGCTGGCCTTTTTATGAAGCTGATTCACCGGACAGTTGCCTTTTTTAACAAGGATTGTCCGGATCACCAGTTCATAAACACCATCTCCAATATAAGCCAGTGTCAGCGGGGAATAGGTTCGCAGATCCCTGTCTTTCAGTTCAAACAGTTCTTTTAATTCACTTAAGCCCGTTTCCATTTTACTCCTTCACGTGTATCTTTAAGAATGATTCCCTTTGCAAGGAGTTCATCACGAATCTCATCTGCTCTTGCAAAATTCTTTGCCTTTCTTGCCTCCTGGCGCTCTGCAATCAGATCTTCGATTTCTTTATCCAGAATTTCTTCTTTCTTCACAGCAGCAAGTCCAAGCACATCACAAAGCTTCACAAGAATTTCAAGAATTCCTTCTGCAAAAGCGGCGCTGCTTTCTTCTGTTACATTTGTATTGGCAAATTTGACCAGTTCAAATACAGCTGCAAGCGCATCAGCTGTGTTGAAATCGTCTTCCATTGCTTCTTCAAATTTCTTTACATATCCTTCTGCCTCTGCAAGAAGTTTCTTCTCAGCCTCAGTAAGTTCAACAGCAGATGCCTTCTCCTTACGGTCTTTCAGGCGTCCTGCTGCCTCTGTAATTCTCTCAAGGGCATTCTTGGAAGACTCCATAAGATCAGCACTAAAGTTCAGCGGACTTCTGTAGTGTGCATTCAGCATG
This sequence comes from Ruminococcus sp. RTP21358st1_G6_RTP21358_211008, assembly GCF_040908885.1. Classification (NCBI taxonomy): domain Bacteria; kingdom Bacillati; phylum Bacillota; class Clostridia; order Eubacteriales; family Oscillospiraceae; genus Ruminococcus; species Ruminococcus sp. RTP21358st1_G6_RTP21358_211008. Next base: position 18,762 of record NZ_JBDGDM010000054.1, on the reverse strand, counting down.
AAGAAACGAAGCACCTGCAGGTCATACTGCTCGCTGATCTCACGCACAGTACGGAAGTTTCCAAGGGACTTGGACATTTTACGGTTATCAATATTCAGGAATGCATTGTGCATCCAGTATCTTGCAAAAATTTTGTCATTGCAGCATTCGCTCTGTGCGATTTCATTCTCGTGATGCGGGAAAATAAGATCCTCACCACCGGCATGGATATCAATCTCGTCTCCAAGATATTTCTTAGACATAACAGAGCACTCAATGTGCCAGCCCGGACGGCCATCGCACCACGGAGAAGTCCAGTATGGTTCCCCTTCTTTCTTCGGTTTCCAGAGTACGAAATCCAGCGGATCTTCTTTCTGGTCCTCTCCTGATACCTGAAGTGCACGGAATCCAGACTGCAGGTCATCCAGGTTTTTGTGGGAAAGCTTTCCATATTCTTTAAATTTCTTTACACGGAAATATACAGTTCCGTCTGCCACTGCATAAGCATATCCTTTATCCATAAGAGTCTGGATCATGCTGATCATGCCGTCAATTTCCTGAGTTGCCTGAGGATGTGTAGTAGCAGGCTTCACGTTCATTCCTGCCATATCCTTTTTGCACTCTTCAATATATCTCTGGGAAATTTCTTCTGCGGAAACTCCCTCTTCGATTGCTTTCTTGATAATTTTGTCATCTACGTCTGTAAAGTTGGATACATAGTTTACTTCGTATCCTTTATATTCCAGATAACGGCGGACTGTATCAAAAATGATCATTGGACGTGCATTACCAATATGGATCAGGTTGTATACAGTAGGTCCGCAGACATACATTTTTACCTTTCCCTCTTCAAGGGGTACAAATTCCTCTTTCTGACGGGTCAGCGTATTAAAAATCTTCATTTTATTTCTCCCTCCGGTCAATTTCTCTAAATGTTATTTCGCAGCTGCCAATTCCAGACTTCTGCAGCATTTTGTACTTGTGCGCACAACAACATTATTTCTTGTATAAAAGGCAGACTGCCTGGGAAGCAATTCCCTCTTCTCTTCCGGTAAAACCCAGCTTCTCCTCTGTGGTAGCCTTGATATTCAGACAGTCAGGCTCCATATGCAGCGCTTTCGCAATGTTTTCCTTCATCTGTGGAATATGAGGTGCCATCTTCGGCTTCTGGGCAATGATCACAGCGTCAATATTTCCTACACCATATCCTTTTTTTTCCAGAAGAGAGGCTACATGTTCCAACAGCTTTACGCTGGAAATCCCCTCGTATGCCGGATCTGTATCTGGAAAATGCTGTCCAATATCTCCAAGAGCTGCAGCTCCCAAAAGAGCATCCATAATCGCATGAATTAGTACATCTGCATCTGAATGTCCCAGCAGGCCTTTCTCCCACGGTATCTTCACACCGCCAAGGATCAGATTCCGGTTCTCTGTCAGTCTGTGTACATCATATCCCATTCCCACTTTCATAAGATTATCCACATTTCGTCCCTGCCTTTCTTCTTGAAAGGGATTTTCCTGCATAGCAAAAAATCCCCATGCTATCGTTCGCTATTATACATGATTTCCAACTAAAAAGCAATCCGTCAACAGTTTAATATGCCAGGGATTTCTGTCTGACATTCCAGACTGCGTTGCAACAGAATTCTGCACAATTTTTATTTATGACAAAGGCCTCCCGGGTGAACCCCAGAAGGCCTGACAATATATATTCTAAATATTTGCATATCTTTAAATACAAAAACATTTGACACATTTTCCTGTGGACAGTACTATTAAACTTCTGCGATTACCTCAACTTCGCAAAGAACATTCTTCGGAAGAGTTTTCACAGCGACACAGGAACGTGCTGGTTTGTTTACAAAGTATTTCGCATATACTTCATTAAACTTGGCAAAATCTCCCATATCAGCAAGGAAGCATGTTGTCTTAACTGCCTTCTCAAAGCTACTTCCTGCTTCTTTCAGTACTTCGCCAAGATTCTTCATAACCTGCTCTGCCTGAGTCTCAATGGTATCTCCGTTGATCTCGCCTGTTGCAGGATTTACCGGAATCTGTCCAGATGTGAATAATACTCCATTTAAGATCATTGCCTGGGAGTATGGTCCGATTGCTGCTGGTGCCTTCTCTGTATAAACTACTTTCATGGTGTAAATCTCCTTTCAATTTTTCTTTTATTGTCTTCATGCTATCGCAAAATTTTATTAGTGTCAAGCAATTTTTTTGTACAAGTCTGGAAAGGATTCTGTTTTGCAGAAAGCCTTTTTCAAATACGCTCTAATTCAAATAATAATAAGCCATCGCTGAAATCCTCTGAATATTGGAAACAGCATCGGCTTCCTTTCCTACATTCTCAGACATTACGCATAGAATATAATCCGTTCTGGCTCCATAGACAATTCCAATATCGTGCTGGCTTTTATCATTTTCACCAGTTTTATTCGCTATCTGAACAGATTCCTTGAGCCCGCCAGGAATCTTTGTTCTGGTATCCTGATTCAGAAGCAAAGACAGCATCTGGTCAGAATCCTCCGGACTTACACATTCTCTTCGGTAAATCTTCTCTAGCAAAGTGCCACAATCCTCCACAGAGGTCATATTACTGCTGCCAAGCCCTTCCGGATCTGTATTCGAAGGCGCAAGCGTATGAAGCACAGCTGTCTCTTTATAACCCTGTTCCCTAAGATACCTGTTAATTACACGTGCACCTGCATTGAATTGATTGGAAGCAGTCTGAAGCCTTACCATTTCATTAAAAGACTCATTGTCACTGTAGGTTACCATATTCTCCATAAGCCGAAACAGCTTGTCTGTCACAGTCTGACTAGCTGAATCTGCTTTCAGAAGTATCCCCTCAGCTATCCTGATTTTTTCCATATTTTCATAACTTGCAGCCATTGTAAATGCTTTTATCAGACTTGCAGAAGATATGGCTTTATCATTGATGGAGAACTTCTCTCCGCTCTTCAGATCTTTCACATAGACGCTCCAGTCCCCTTCCAAATTTTCCGTAAATTCCTTCACAGCTTTCTTCAGATTTTTGATCCCCGGATCCGTCAATTCCTTGATACTGCCATCTTTTTGGATTGTCAAGCCCTCTGGTGTAGTACCAGCTTCTTCCACTAATACGCCGCTTGATTCATCAAAATAATAATACCCGGAAAATCTCTTTTCTCCCACATTCATTTCCTGGATATAATAAATGCCACCTTCCTGACACACTCTTCCATTTCTGTCAACGTAATACCCGCCATCTAGTTTTATCTGTCCAATCTCTTCTTTTAGAATACAAACTCTTCCGGTACCGGAAAGCCTTCCAAGGTTATTTACCACATAAATCCCCGAAGTCCATCCTGCTTCCACAGTTCCATCTTCTGCTTTCGGGAGTGCTTCCTGTGAAATGGCTGTAAGATGTGCTTCAGAAGCTTTAAATTTTCCTGTCTCGTCGTGATAATAATATCCATTAAACACTGTTCCATCTACAACAAAATGGTCGAAATAATGTATAGCCTGAACGCAGTCTCCTGAACCATCTTCATTCAGACAGTAAAAGCCGTCACTTTTCAACATATATTTGCCATCACTGTTGGGAATAGGAAGTATCTTAGCTTCCTCTGTAACAGATGACAGGCTGTCGCCACTTTCTGATTCCGCCAATACAGTCAGAACTTCAGGCTTCCATAACAGGAGCCCGCTGTTGCTGCACCAAAATGCTGCCCCCAAAAGGACTGCCATTCCAGCTGCTTTATACAGCCATCTGGTTTTTTTGCCTTTTTTCATGTTATTCTCCTTTTAATAAGGGCAGTATAACCTGTTTCTGCTTTGTATGCAACCTCTTTGTTTTCCATAACATTTTTACAGGCTCTGGAATGTGTTTGAAAAGACTTTCTGCAGGATGTACGTCACAATTTGTGAGAGATTTTGTCCGGAATACTCTCCCAAAATTTTTGCAGCTGTGCTTCCACATTTGACAATGTACACGTTTTCCTGTCATTCCACTCCACCGGAAAAAGATTGCTGTATTCTCTCTGTCGGAACCGTTCATCCAAAAGGAGAATAACACCATGATCCTCCCTTGTGCGGATTACTCTTCCAGCAGCCTGCAGAACCTTATTCATGCCAGGATACCTATAGGCGTAATCAAATCCATTTTCCCCATTTTCTGTGTAAAAAGAACGAAGAATTTCCCTCTCATTTCCCAACTGGGGCAATCCGGTTCCCACTAAAATGGCTCCAATCAGTTTTTCTCCCAGCAGATCAATTCCCTCTGAAAAAATACCACCCATAATGCAAAAAGCTACCAGTGATTCCTGATTCTGTTCAAATTCCTGAAGAAACTCTTCTCTTTCCTGTTCCTTCATAGAGCTGTTCTGACAGATACACTTCACCCAGTTTACAGAAAATTCTTCTTCGTAGACTGCATAAACCTCTTCCAACATTTTGTAAGAAGGAAAAAATACCATATAATTTCCCTTGCGCTGCCATACAGTCTTTGCTATATATTCCGCAATTTTATGATATTCCTCATATCCCCTGCGACTATATAAGGAACTTACATCGCCGGCATTTAAAATACAGCGGTTCTTCTGTGAAAACGGTGATTCCACGTAGATTCCATAATCGTCCTGCCTGTTGCTGAGCAATTTCCTGTAGTAGCTCATGGGCAGTAATGTGGCAGAAAAGAATACGGCACTGCGGCCTTTCTTCAGATATTCCCCCAGGTTCACTGCCGGATTTACACAGAACAGTTTCAGGCGAAACAGACCATCTTCTCCATTCTCAGCATAAACTACATAGTTCTCATCTATCAGTTCTGCAATATTCAGGAAATTACGAATATCAAAATAAAACTTCCTTACTTCATCTTCCAGTTCCACATCCTTATGTGCTTCCAGAAAAGCATCAAATTCTCCCTGAACCTTTAAAATCGTCATAGTTATGGAACCCGTGCCTGGGAGAACGAGGTAATTTCCACAGTCCACCTGTAGTTCTTTCAGCTGTTTATCCAGCTTTCCAAGGGAGCGGTAAAGCCGGGGTGCTCTTTCTTTCATAACTTTTCGAACCCGAACAGCATCTTCCCTGCAAATAGAAGCGCTGTACATCTCTCTTCCCCGTTCTGCCAGATTATGAGCTTCATCAATGAGAAAGACATAATCTCCACCTGCACCTTCCCCGAAAAAACGTTTTAAATGAACCGTAGGGTCAAACACATAATTATAATCACAAATTACAGCATCCACCCATAAAGACAGATCCAAACACATTTCAAAAGGACATACCTGCCATTTCTCTGCCTGCTCCCGTATAGTCTCCCTGTCATATCTGCTCTTCGTCGTCCACAGCTCATAGACAGCGTCATTGACCCTGTCGAAATGTCCCCTGGCGTAAGGACAATGTACCGGATCACATTTGGTTTCGTCCATAAAACACAGCTTCTCCTTGGCTGTAATGGTCACCACTTTGTATTTCATTCCCTTTTCCCGCAGCACTTCAAAAGCTTCCTGAGCCACTGTTCTTGTAATAGTCTTGGCTGTAAGATAAAAGATCGTCTCCCCTTTCCCTTCGCCAACAGCGCGAACTGCCGGAAAAATGGTAGACATGGTTTTTCCTACGCCGGTAGGTGCCTGAATAAAAATCTGACGACTGGCTCCAATTGCATGGTAAACACTGCTCACCATCTTTCTCTGACCTTCTCTGTAGAAAAATGGAAATTCCAGGCTCTGAAGAGAATGATTTCTCTCTTCCTTCCATTTTTTCTGATAACTGAGCCATTTATGATATTCATCCAGAAGTTTCTGGTACCATTCTTTCAGTTCCTCTATGGAGATCACCTCCCGGAACCTTTTCACCACTTCTGTCTCCAGATTGGCATATGTCATCTGGATTCCAATCTTCGACAAGCCTTCCTGAACACCGTAAATATAGCCATAACACATAGCCTGAGCCTTATGAACCTTCACAGGCTCTTCCATCTGTTCCACATTTCCATATATTCCTTTAATCTCATCGATCCAGACAACTTCATCTTCTGTAAAAATTCCATCTGCACGACCTTCTAACCGAATGTCCAGATCCTCATAGCTGCAATTCATCCGCAAAGCAACCTCTGCTCTGTAGTCTCCGCCCATTTGTTTCTGAAGCTTCCGATGCAGTCTGCTGCCCTTTAACATAGCATCTTTGTCTATAGTACCTCTTCGGTTATCAAGATCACCGCTTTGCAATATAAACTCCACAAGATTTCTTACTGATATTCGTGTTACCGGATTGTCCATTTCCAATTTACCGCCTTTTACTGGTCTGCTGCCTTCCAAACAAAGATACCTTATCTGTAAGCATTATAACACGAATTTTACTTATCGGCCTATCCTTTCACAGAAAACTCCGGCATATTACTCCGAAAATGCAAAGCAAGCATCTGCTTCTGAAGTTTCTCATTCCTCCTTGCTTCAATGGATATGCTATCACAAAATGTCTGCCACAGTTCCTCGTACTCTCCCATATCCCCTACGGCGCTCCCTGGCACCTGTATACGCACCTCTTTTCTCATGACGCACTCCTTCCCTTTCTCATGGCACAACGCCTTCTGCCTCTTCTCATCATAGATTACCCAGTTCTCATTGGGAAAGCGATTGGAAAAATGAAGAGCCATAAGAGACAGGATATCATTCCCCGGCTGGATCTTTGCCAACAGAAACCTTCCGCCAATCTCCCTGAAACGGACAAACCCAAAATAATGGTGATATTCCCGCTTCACGCAGAGTGCCATTTTCGCAACCCTGGATACATATGGATCTGCCAGTGCCTCCATTACACGTTTTTCGCATCTGCCTCCCCCAAAAGCCCGGTGCAGCACATAATAAATGGCAGTTCCCCTGTCTTCATCTGCTGAAACTGCCGCCAGACAGATCTGTTCGTAAACCTCGCTTCCCAGTCTCATAAGAATCGTCCTCATAACCTTACCAACCTTACTCTGATCTGTAGCAATCTCCCGATAAGAAGTGAACAATTCCATGCTTACAGGAAAACTGGTCTGAATGCTCACTTTACAGCCGCCTGCACACTCTTTCCATCCATCATAGACAGCAGAAAAAATTCCCTCCATAGAGTCCTCACATACCAGGATTCTTTTCTCTTGATTCATATAGCTCCCACCTTTCTGTCCACATGATTCTTTGTATTTTCTGTATACAGTCTTCTGCTCCCCATCTCGTCTCCAAAGAGGGATAATTGCTGAAATGCAGCTTCATTCCCATGCTTCCGACAGTTCTCTTCATCCAGAAGATTACGGGTAATATAAGATTCCTCCAACCTGGTATTGTACATCATGCGGCCATTACAGGTGATAAAATATAAGGCACGCTTCAGAACCACACCAATCCTCTTCAAATCTGCAAATTCCAGGGAATGGGTTCTCCTGGCTCCAATGATTCTTCTGGCAGAGGTATAACCGATTCCCGGTACACGAAGAAGTTCATAATAATCTGCCTGGTTGATCTCTACCGGAAAAAACTCCAAATGTGACACTGCCCAGTCTGCCTTGGGATCCAGAAGAAGGTTAAAATCCGGATGCTTCTCTGAAAGCAGTTCTGAAGCCCGAAAACCATAAAACCGCATAAGCCAGTCTGCCTGATAAAGTCGGTGTTCTCGAAGAAGAGGCGGACCTGATAAGGACATGAGCAGATCCTTATCTTCATTTACGGCGACAAAAGCCGAATAAAAAACTCTTTTTAATGCAAAGTTCTTATACAAAGATTCTGCTACTGACACGATCTGATAATCGCTCTCCCCCATAGCTCCAATAATCATCTGGGTACTTTGACCGGCTGGTACAAACTTAAGGGCATGACGGTACAGAACCAATTCCTCCTTATTCTGATCTCGCTGCTGCTGAATCTGCTTCATGGAGCGAAGAATGGTTTGCCTGCTCTTATGCGGTGCCAGTTTCCTAAGCCCGTCTGCAGTAGGAAGTTCCAGGTTCACGCTCATGCGATCTGCCAGATACCCCGCCCTGGCGATCAGTTCAGGAGCAGCACCTGGAATGGCTTTCAAATGAATATATCCCTGAAAATGATATTTATTACGAAGAAGATTTACTGTACAAAGCAGTTCTTCCATAGTCCTGTCTGGACTTTCCTTTACTCCGGAACTTAAAAACAGTCCTTCAATATAGTTCCTCCTGTAAAATTCCATAGTCAGACGACACACTTCTTCTGGGGTAAAACTGGTACGCACCACATCATTGGAGGCTCTGTTTATACAGTATTTACAGTCAAATACACATTCATTTGTATAAAGGATCTTCAAAAGACTGATACATCTGCCATCCTGAGCAAAACTATGACAGATTCCGGCAGCAATGCTGTTTCCCATGCCCTTTCCATCTCCCTTTCGATCCACACCACTGGATGTGCAAGCCACATCATATTTCGCGGCATCCGATAAAATCTCCAGCTTCCGCTTCAATGTCATTGATTCCTGAATAATCATCCCGTAACAAAACTCCTTTTATGTAATCTGTGTTTCGCGTTCTTTATTATTCTCAATTTCAGAACGTTTGTTCTTGTTTTATTTTAGAACGTATGTTCTGTTTTGTCAATATCATAAAACGGCACGAAATTTTTTCTATACAAAAAGAGCCATAAATCAAAGATTAATTCTAACACTACCTTTGATTTACGGCTCTTATCTCATTCTTTTACTATTAAAGCTCCCGGACGACAGCCAGAAATGGTACATGCTTACATCAGCGAATTCATGAATACCAGACGTTCTGAACGTATGAGCAGATTTTCATATATGTGAATGCTGCCGACAGGTGACCTATCCACTCAATTTCAAATCTGTGTCAGCACAAAAATATCATAAATTGCTTTCACTGCATTTTCAAAATCACGGTTTTCCACACCGATAATAATATTCAGCTCACTGGAACCCTGGTCAATCATCTTGACGTTTACATTTGCATGTGCGAGGGCAGAGAAAATTCTTCCGGCTGTACCGCGGGTGGATTTCATTCCACGTCCTACAACTGCGATCAGGGCAAGGTCAGATTCCATTTCCACAAAATCCGGCTGAACCAGGCGATGGATTCCCGCAATTACCTGCTGCTCCTTTTCTTCAAACTCATCCTGGTGAACATATACTGTCATGGTATCAATACCGGATGGAACATGCTCAAAACTGATTCCCTGGTCTTCAAATACCTGAAGCACTCTTCTGCCAAATCCGATTTCACTGTTCATCATGGACTTCTCAATGTTGATAGAACAGAAACCTTTCTTTCCTGCAATACCGGTTATGGTATATTTCGGCTTGCGGCAGGTACTCTCCACAATAAAAGTTCCCTTATCCTCCGGACGGTTGGTGTTACGGATATTAATCGGAATTCCCTCTTTTCTTACAGGGAAAATAGCATCTTCATGAAGAACAGTAGCTCCCATGTAGGAAAGCTCACGAAGTTCACGGTATGTAATGGTCTCAATCACAGCCGGATTCTTTACAATTCTCGGGTCTGTTACAAGGAAACCGGATACATCAGTCCAGTTTTCATACATATCAGCCTTAATTGCCTTGGCAACCAGAGAACCTGTCACATCAGAACCACCTCTGGAAAAAGTGGTCACAGTTCCATCGTCCTTTGCACCATAGAAGCCCGGCACAACTGCATTCTCACATTTGGAAAGACGCTTGTTCAGAAGTTTGTCTGTCTTCTCTGAATCCAGATTTCCGTTTTTATCAAAACGGATTACTTCTGCTGCATCCACAAATTCATAACCAAGATAAGCAGCCATCACTTTGCCGTTCAGATATTCTCCACGGGAAGCGGCGTAATCCCTGCCAATCTGTGCTTTAAAATTCTCTTTGATCAACTGGAAATCCTCTTCCATGGAAAGAGCAAGGCCAAGCCCTTTAATAATCTCATAATAACGAGATTTGATTTCTTCTAAAACCTTTTCAAAATCACCGCCATTTGCAGCTGCGTCATAACAGCTGTAAAGAAGATCTGTTACCTTCGTGTCCCCGTCAAATCTCTTACCTGGTGCAGAAGGAACAACAAAACGTCTGCTCTCTTCACTTCTGATAATATCTCCGACTTTTTCAAACTGCTCCGCATTTGCAAGGGAGCTTCCGCCAAACTTTACAACTTTTCTCATAATCCTTATGCTCCTCAAAAACTTTTTCTCCATTTTATGAAAAAATTCGACTTTTTGCAAGGGTTTTTTCGATTTAATTCGTGAAAGTGTTAAATACCTCCAATACCTGCAGCTGTTCTCCATCTACTTTAAAATGAATATCCCAGGATCCAAAAGACATTCCGTATTTTCTTTCAGGGTCTTTCTGATACCCAGGTCTTGGATCGTTTGCAAGGACAGCCAGAAGTGCTTCTCTTTTTTCCTCTGGAATCTTCTTCAAAAGCTTTTCCGGAAACTCTACTTTCAGCTTATGATCCTAAATCTGGTCGGTAAATCCGCCCGCTGCTTCCGGATGGCTGTCCACGTAAGCCAGATAAGGCTTTATATCATAAATAGGTGTTCCGTCCATAAGATCCGCTCCTGATACATGAAGCACCGGTCCATACTTTTCAGAAAACTCTACGCTCTCCAGCCTTACACTGGAAAGTCCTATGGGATTTGGACGAAAAGGAGACCTTGTAGCAAAAACGCCCATTCTGACGTTTCCCCCAAGTCTTGGAGGACGCACTGTAGGAGACCACTCCTTGCGAACAGCCTGTGAAAATTCCCAGATCAGCCAGATATGGGTATACTCTTCCAGCCCTCGAAATGCCTCATGGTTCCGATATTCCGGTTCAAAAATAATATCCGCCTTTAGTTCCTGTATTCTGCCGCTCTGATGGGGAATTCCAAATTTCGTTGGAAAATCACTTCTGATATGAGCAATTACTTTCATTTCCATTGTTTGTTATACCTTTATCAATCTTTATGTGTGCTCCTATAAACCCGCAGATATCATCTATAAACAGCGAACCTCTATTCCTCATGTCCGCCGCTTTTTTCTTCCTCCTTGATTTCCCAGTGAAGCAGGAACGTAAGGGCTGCTCGAAGAGCAATAATTCCGGCTACAATTCCGATTTCTTTCCACTCACGTACCACTACAGTACGAAGAATCTCACTTCCCATTTTAAATTCCAGTCCCATAGCAAGTCCCCTCGCCAGATAGACACCAGTATCTCCGGCATGTTTCAGCCACTTGATAAATCCGGTAATTCCACTCCAGATAATAATGGCAACTCCAATAAACTCAAAAATTACAATGGCGAAACCAGCAATATTCTCCAGAACCCACTCCATAATTCCAGTTATGGTCGTCATCATAGGTACCTCCTTTTTCCTGCTGACAGGATACCTTTTCTTACAGAATATATTTTCATTGCTGCACAGCCTGTAAACAGCAACAGTTTCTTATTTTTGCTCCAGCCAGGTCACCACTTCTGTGTGATCTGTAAAACAGAACATTTCCACAGGCTGGATTTCTTTAACTATATAGTTTTTTCTCGTAAGGAAATTAAGGTCTCTTGCAAGTGTTTCCGGGTTACAGGAAATGTAAACAATTTTCTTCGGAGAGAGTTTTATTACGGAATTCAGGAATTTCTCGCTGCTGCCTGAGCGGGGAGGATCCATAAATACCACATCTGCCTTTTCACCAGCTTCTGCCATTGCCTCCATAAATTCACCGGCATCACCCTGGCGGAAAGATATGTTTACCACCTTATTCTCTCTTGCATTGATCCTTGCATCCCTTACTGCATCTTTATTCAGTTCCACTCCGACCACTTCTCTTGCCTTACCAGAAGCTACCAGACCGATGGTACCAATTCCACAATATGCATCAATGACTTTTTCTTTCCCTGTCAGTCCTGCAAATTCCACAGCTTTACCATAAAGAAGTTCGGTCTGCACTGGATTTACCTGATAGAAGGATTTCGGTGAAATACGGAAGGATTTTCCACAAAGGGTATCACGGATAAATCCCTTACCATAAAGTACGATTTCCCGCTCGCCAAGAACCATGCTTGTATTTTTGTCATTAATATTTAATACCACAGTACTGATCTCTGGATGAACTTTTCTTAATGCCTTCACAAAGTTATTCTTGGATGGAAAAATAGGAGAGGCGACCACCAGTACTACCATTACCTCACCTGTAGAAAAGCCACGACGCACCAGTACATGGCGCAGAAGTCCATATCCGGTATCCTCATCATATGTTTTGATCTTAAAAGACTTCAGCATTCCCCGAATGGTACGGATGATTTCCTGACTCTTCTTATCCTCAATCAGACACTGTTCAATAGAAACCACTCTGTGGGTACCAGCCTCATAAATTCCAGAAATAATATTTCCCTTCCGGTCACGGTCAAATACAGCATGAACTTTATTCCGGTAAAAATAAGGATCTTTCATTCCAATTACCGGCTTCACATTCCCAAACTTCTTCAAAAGCCCCTGTACCTGATTTTGCTTCTTTTTAAGCTGTGCGGAATAAGGCACACCCTGATACTGGCACCCACCGCACTTTTTTGCGTATGGACAGACTGTCTGTGTTTTTTTCTCTTCCATAAATTCTCCCTTATCTTTATTTTGCTTTTCGTTCTTCATAATATCTGACTAGAGCGTGCTCTAGCTTCAGCGCCGCCAACGCACTAAAAGTGCCTACAAGGGCTCCAGCCAGCACATCTGTAGGATAGTGTACTCCCACGTACAATCGGGACAAAGCGATCAGTACTGCCAGGACCATGGCTGCTTTTCCCCATTTTCCAGGAAAGGCTTTATAATATACGCCTGCACAGGCAAAAGATGCGCAGGTATGACCTGATGGAAAAGAATAGTCCTTCAGCCTGGCAACCAGAGGCACAAGTCCCTCCACAGAATCATAAGGTCTTATACGCGCTACCAGATCCTTAAGGCATAAATTCGTAACCACTGCCCCTATAGCTAGTGCCAGAAGTGCGGTTACACCTGCCTTTCTTGTCTTCTTTGGAAAAAGAAAGAGCAGCCCCAAAACAATCCAGAACCAGCCTCCGTCTCCTAGAAAGGTAATTCCCTTCCACAGCCAGGTAAACAGATCACTTCTTAAATACTGCTGTATAAAAAGCAGAATCTGTGCATCAATATTATGTATCCATTCAAGCAATTCCACTTATCCTCCACCCGCTTTCAATTCTGATTGCTGTCTATATATTTCTATAATTTATTTTTATAATGGTTCAGCAGACAGTGTGTAACTGCAAAGGAACTCAACAGCTGCTTTTATTTCGTTATTATAGCGTAAAAGACGGTTCGTGTGGTGCGAACCGTCTTAATTCTTTTTAATTCTTATTCACCTGCGTGATACAGGATCTGCTGAAGATATTGCCGATTCTGCTCAAGATCAGGAACCAGAACCTGCATGCCGTCAATCGTCTGAGGTGTGTAGGCTCCATCCTCCGGAATCCGGTATGATGCAATTTCATCTGTACCGATGTTCATCACATCCATGGCATATCCGGTTATATCCCACAAAGAAAGATCCGTAGTAACCATTGGAAGAACATCCTTAACCAGACCTGCAATATCAAAAACTCCCAGATCTTTTATCTTGGCAAAAGCAGCCATAAGTACTTCCTGCTGCCGCTCTGTTCTCCGATAATCGGAATTTCCAATAGAACGGTTGCGTGCATGGATAAGTGCCTGTTCTCCATCCAGATGGTTCATTCCTTCCTGAAGATTCCAGTCGCTTCGAAGAGGCTGAGGGTAAAGAACACTCTGATCTCGTCCGCAGATATAATCTGCTTCCGCCTGAGTCAGCTCCAGATCTATTCCTCCAACCTTGTCAACCAGAACCTGGAAAACTTCAAAATCCACTTCCACATTTCCATCTATCTTTACTCCGAAATTTTCTTCCAGAGTCTGGTCCAAAAGATCCATTCCTCCATATGCGTAAGCCGCATTAATACGAGTAGTCGAATATCCAGGAATGGCAACATAAAGATCTCTCATAAAAGAGGTCAGGCTTACAGTACCCTGATCCTTGTCCAATGTAGCAAGAATCATGGAATCGGAACGCTGACGGGACTCTCCCTCTCTTTTGTCCTGTCCGATCAGCAAAATACTCTTGATATTGCTGGTGGCCGCTTCAGCATCCGTATTCTCTGCCTTTACTGTATATGCAAACGCCAGGCTCACAGCCGGGCTTTCCAGAAACAGCACCGCGCCAAGGCAGATAAGGGTCTTCTTCCATATGGTAGATCTCATATATTTGCTCCTATGTACATGTGCATGGTCAAAAAGGAATCTTTCTGCCGGTTCTTTCATAACCAGCAGTCGCTAATGATTACTGTTCACTCCGTTCACAGTAATCATTATTTTACTACAATTGTCAGAACAGCTCCGTTTGAAGCATTGCCATTGGAGTCAACAACATAATAAGTCAGTTCATAAGTACCCGGAGTATTCACATCAACGGTTCCAGTGATCTGAATCTTACGATAAAGATCACTTGTTGAATCTTTATCGTCTTGAATGTCTTTGACATAACTCAGTCTGTCAATCTGTGTTCCCTTGGCAATTTCAACGTAGTAAGTATTCAGATAAAAACGCGGATCCTGAGGGTTCAGCTGGTCAATCTTTTCTTCTTCCCTTTCCTGCGCTTTTTCTTCTGTCATTTCTGGTTCTTCTTCATCTTCTGAATCAGTCTCATTTTCATCCTGCAGGGCTTCATCCGTTTCTGCATCTGTATCTGTATTGTCAGAAGAAGTTTTGGTTTCTGAAGTAAATCCCATAAGATTTCCCTCGGAAGTCATATGATAAGTTACCTTTGTTACATTGTTACTGTTATCCTTTGCAACATAAACAACTGTGACTTCATCCCCTTTTTCATTTGGATAAACATTCTCAACTGTCAGGCTGGCTGAAACATCTCCATCTCTCTTGTCAACAGCTTTTACTCCTTCCAGAAGATCTTCCGTTGTCATATCCGAAGTGTAGCTGTTTTTCTTGCTCTCTGCAATGGTAATTTCCGGTCCCTTGCGATCCTGCCTCATATACAGCCATCCCAGGATTCCGGTCGCTCCTATTGCCACTGCCGCCATTAAAACAATCAACCATTTACGCATATCTGCAGCTCCTTATACTCAATTTCATCAGCGACGTTTTCTTGATTTCTGTTTCTTGGATCTGCTTTCTTTCTCTGAATATGGAATGCTTCCCAGAACAGAAAGTCCAAGATAACGCTCTACATCTTCCTCAACCTTGATCGTATCATTTGTAAGATAAATGATGATCACAATCGCCATTGCAATGATAACACCTAAAAGTCCACCGATCACACCATTCTTCGCAAGGCTTGGGCTGGCTTTTTCACTTGGGATGTTTGCGCTGTCAACTACGTTAACCGCCTCAATATCCATAACTGACTGAATGTGCTCTGCTGCCATATCACGGATAGCATTGGCCATCTCGCTTGCTGTATATGGATCTTCATCAGATACTATGATCGTTACAATACGGCTGTCTGTAGAAGTATCTACCGTCAGTTTGCCAAGCAGCTGCTGATAGGTAATATTAAGATTCAGCTGTGCAATTACACCTTCAAGAACTGTACGGCTCTTAATAAGTTCCGCATAGTCCTTAGTCAGCTGTGTACTGGTCTGCATATCAGCACTGGTCAGTGTATTGCTGTCCTGTTTATTCAGCACCATGATCTTCGTGGTAGATTCATACTGTGGAGTGATAAAAAGCATTGTTCCGATAATGGAAATCACACCCAGAATGATACCGGAAAGAATAATCACTCCCAGCCTGCTAAGAATCAGGTGAAAAATCTCACCTAAATCGATTTCAATTTCATCGTTATTATTTGTAACCTGATTTTCCATTCTTCTTCTCCGTTACCCTGTAATTTTCTTTACTTTTTCTAAACAGATACATCGTTTCCAACGACATCCCATATATAAAAGTCAAAATCTCTCGTTATTTATAATGCACTCCGGATTGCTGATAAAAATCATATCCGCGTAATCCGTACCCATCATTTTTTCAATTTTGTCGTAACATTTGCCAATGTGAGGCGTTCGTCTGGCCAGATCATGACCGTCAGACCCCACAAAATCCAACATTTCTTCTTTAATTACTTTCTTGCAGAAACGCTTGATCATAAAACCATCCTCACCAATAATACTGTCCGCATTCATCTGAATATAGGCACCCATATCCCTGAGTTCATCAATAAAATCCAGACCGTTTTTTACTACCGAATGATAGCGTTCTACATGTGCGATAATAGGATAATACCCCTTCCGGATCAATGCCTGCACCCGTTCCCTGATATAGGACTTTTCGTCTGAAGTCCGAAACTCCGTTAACACATAACGGGAACCTGACATGGTAAGTCTTTCCCCTTTTTTCAGACAGTCTGTCATATCCATACTGGAATGAAGCTCGCAGCCCAAATACATCTGAATACCGTCTTCTCCAATCTCAGCGGCAGCCTTCCTCACACGAAGGAACTGCTTCTTAACCTGTTCCAGAGACGGCTCAAACATATCATATCGAAAATGCGGAGTGGCAATAATGTTGCGGACACCATCATCATATTCCTTCTGGAGCATGCGTACAGATGTCTTGAGATCCTTCGCTCCATCATCAACTCCCGGAACAATATGACAGTGAATATCATAAATACCTTTCATTCGCTTCGCCCATTTCCAATCTTTTCATATAACAATCTCGAATAATGACGGATCAATATTTTCCGTATTCTCCGTACTTGCCATATTTGCCATATTTACCATACTTACCGTATTTACCGTATTCCTTAGTATCTACCTTGTTCAAAATTGCACCTATGATCGGACAGTTGGTCTTCTCCAGCTGCCCCTTGATCTCCTGTACAAAATGGTAGCTGATACTGCCGGATTCGATTACAATGACAGTTCCATCGCAGGAATCCGCCACAACTGCACAGTCGATTACTCGTCCAAGAGGCGGTGTATCTATGATAATGTAATCATATACATCTCTTACAACACGGATCATGTCTTTAAACTGTCTGCTTCCTAAAAGCTCTGCCGGGTTCGGCGGTACAACACCGGAAAAAATAATGTGAAACTTGGGAAGATTGGTTGCGCAGATAACGTCCTGCAGTTTCGCCTGCTTGGACAGGTAGTGGGTCAGTCCCTTCACTTCTTCCTCAACCTGTACACGTCCCATAAGTACGGATTTACGAAGGTCTGCATCAATCAAAAGTACAGATTTACCACTCTCTGCAAGGGAAGCTGCAAGATGGAAAGTTACATTACTCTTTCCTTCATTCGGGGTACAGCTTGTAAATGCAATCACCTTTTTGTCGGCACCGCAAAATTGAATGTTTGTACGAAGTGCCTTATAAGCCTCATCCATGGATGAATCAGCTTTCCAGTCGCTAATTTTTACTTTTACCATAATTTTGTTTTCACCTTATCTATTTGTTATCCTGTAAATCTGCCATATTTTCCTTCTGATTTCCCATAATTCACGTCATGGCAGTATCTGCCTAAACATTATACACTAGAAGTACCGCATTGGCTAGTACATTTTCGAACTAAATATGCACAATTTTTCACAAAATTTTCATATTATTCTTGATTCCCTTCCTGAATCCCTTCTATACCCTGAACGGATGATCCCTCTTCCAAAAGATAAACTTCTACATCAAATACACCGCTGTTCAATGCTTCCGCATGGCTTCCCATATAAATATCAATGCGGTTGTTCTTAATGGCGCCGCCGCAATCTTCGGCCACATAGACCTGTCCATTGATGACTACTTTAGAGCCATAAGGAATTACAGTTGGATCTACTGCAATAGTGCGGTTCGTGGTAGCTGTCACACCTGTGGATGTGATTCCGTTTGCCCACGGACCGCAGCAAATGCTGCACTGGCAGTAATGGGTAATATGGAAAACACCAAGTGGACGAAGGCTGCTGTCTGCGGAAACCATAATCGGCTGTCCTTCAAGAACACCTGCATTTCCCCCTGTCTGGGTAACACCTTCTACTGCTTCTGCAAATACGCCCTCTCCTGTACTTTTATGTATAATTCCTGCTTCTACAGTTCCATCTGAGGTTGCATCTGAAGCTACCTGATTCTTATCTTCATACCCCTCCAAAACAGAGGTTGGGATATATCCCACCTGTTCTTCTCCATTATCATCCTCAAATAGAATCCTGCTCCAGATATCATCAATAGTACCTGTACGGCTGATTTCATCTTCTTCCAGCACTTCACCGATCACAGAACCCTCTTTTCTGCCAGGATAATCTAATACATCTGTATCTGCCGCTACTGTGACAGTATCCTGGACTTCCGTAATCTCGTCCTCGATTTTCCCGGAATCCTTTTTTTCGATAGCTTCTTCTGAAACTGTTTCTTCTTTATTATCAGTATTTTCCTGTGCTGTACCTGAAATGGCCGGACCGGCTATTTCCGCTCCAAGCGCAGAAACAGGCATACATGCGGAAACACATACTGCCATAACCAGAAATCTTTTTTTCATAAATTTATATCTCCTGATCTGTTCAATTTTCCCCTCTACTCTTTGTTTATCATAGCACAGCTATTTTCTTATTTCAAATCCCATCAGGCTTTTTAGAAATTTTTCACATTTATTATTGTAGCTTTTTTATTTTTTCATTAAAAAAAACATTATTTCATTTTTTTCAAAAAAACATTGTCAAGCGTTTTTGAAAATGTCCTAAAATAATTGAAGTATTAGCCCCGGCTTTTTGCTGGGGCTTGTTATATTGA